>CAYFGV010000006.1:0-39461 GCA_964342845.1 Candidatus Woesearchaeota archaeon | reverse complement strand
ATCAATAAAAAAAACCTCGGAGGTGAAAATTTAAAATGCAACCAACAATGGCACATCAAGCAATGGGTTATGACAGAGCAAGTACCGTTTTTAGCCCAGACGGAAGATTATTACAAGTTGAGTATGCTAAAAAAACAGTAAAACAAGGAACTTCCACTATTGGAATAGTATACAGAGACGGAGTCCTAATCTTAGCAGACAAAAGAGTACTAGACAAACTAATCGTTGCAAAATCTATAGAAAAAGTGTTTCAAATAGATGATCACGTAGGAGCAAGTGCATCAGGAATACTAAGTGACGCAAGAATACTAATCCAAAGAGCACAGATTTTAGCTCAACAACATAGAGTTACATATGACGAACCAATAGGTATACCAACATTGGTAAAAGATATTTGTGATCTTAAACAAGCATTTACTCAATACGGTGGAGCAAGACCTTTCGGAGTATCACTATTAATAGCAGGTGTAGAGGACAAAAAACCTATGTTATTTGTAACAGATCCAACAGGAATATTTTTTGAGTTTAGAGCAACTGCAATAGGTGAATCAGAAGATGAATTAAAAGAAATATTATTAAAAAAATATAAAGAAAATTTATCTTTAAATGATGCACTAAAGTTAGCTTTAACTTCAATAGAAAAAGTACTAGGAAAACAATTCAATCCAGAAAGATTAGATGGTGCTTACATAAGTACATCAACTGGAAAGTTCCACAAAATACCTAAGGATTTAATCAAAAAAACAAAATGGTAGACATAGACAAAGCTGTAATAGCAAGGTTAAAAAAACAAGGAGAGAATTTCGAAGTTTTAGTAGATTGTAATAAAGCAATGGACTTCAGAAAAGGAAACGCAACCTTGCAAGAAGCTTTAGTCACAGAAGAAATCTACAAAGATTCAAAAAAAGGAGAACACGCAAACGAACAATTAGTGGCAAAACATTTTGGTACAACAGACCCTATAAAAGTAGCAGAACAAATAATAAAACAAGGAGACATCCAATTAACAACAGAATACAAAGCAAAACTTAGAAACGAAAGAAAGAAAGAAATAGTCTCCTTAATTCACAGAAATGCTGTTGATCCAAAAACAAACATACCACACCCACCACAAAGAATTGAATCAGCAATAGATGAAATTGGTGTCCATATTGACGAATTTAAACCAGCAGAAGAACAAATAAAACAAATAGTAGACAAATTAAGATCAATATTACCAATCTCATACGAATTAAGAACTATTCTTTTAGTAATCCCTGCACAATCAACAGGACAATGCTATTCTGTTTTAAAACAACAATCAAAAATAATAAAAGAAGAGTGGCAACAAGATGGCTCATTAAAAGTAACAATAGAAGTTCCAGCAGGTATGCAAACAGACCTGTTTGACAAACTAAACAACATAACTCAAGGCCATCTTGAATCAAAGATAATATCTACAACATAGGAGGATAAAATGGGAGAATTATTATTTAAAGAACGCGACATTGTAATTCCAGGAGAAGAACTTGCTAAAGGCATGGACTATATTCCAGGAGATGCATCTTTTAGAGAAGAAGAAAGTATATTTTCTTCAAAACTTGGCTTAGTTACACTAAGTGGAAGACTAATTAAAGTAATTCCATTAAAAGGAAAATACATACCGAAAGAAGGCGATAACATAATAGGATCAATCTCAGACATAACCCTTTCAGGATGGAGAGTTAAATTCGGCTGGGCTTTTGACGCAAATATTTCTTTAAAAGATGGAACAAGAGATTACGTAGAAAGGGGAGCTAATTTAACCCAATATTATACACATGGTGACAAAATTATAGGTAAAATAACTAAAGTTGCTGGATCTAGAATCATAGATATATCTATGACAGCCCCAGGAGCAAGAAAACTAAGAGATGGAAGAATAATAGAATGCCTTCCTTCAAAAGTTCCAAGAATTATTGGAAAACAAGGAAGCATGATTTCACTATTAAAAGAAAAAACACATTGTAATATCTTAGTAGGACAAAACGGTAAAGTTTGGATTTCAGGAGAAAAACCAGAAGACGAAATCCTAGCAATAAAAGCAATAAGAAAAATAGAGAAATTAGCACATTTACCTGGACTAACAGATACAATGAAAAAGTTTTTAGAAGGAGAATAAAATGGCATATACACAAAGATTTGATAAAAGAGAATTTGACCAAACTAGAGAAATGAAAGCAAAAGTAGGAGTAATTAAAAGAGCAAATGGCTCAGCTATGTTTAGTATAGGAAAAACAATTGCATATGCATCAGTCCATGGCCCTAGAGAATTATACCCTAGCTTTAAACAAAACCCTCAAAAAGGTGTTTTAAGATGCTTTTACGATTTAATGAGTTTTTCAGTAACAGAAAGAAAAAGACCAGGACCAAGCAGAAGATCAGTAGAAATATCAAGCGTTACAGAGAAATCATTATTACCTGTAGTTGATCTATCTAACTTTCCAGGCACTGTAGTTGATATCTTCATTAACATAACCCAGGCAGATGCAGGAACAAGATGCGCAGGAATATGTGCTGCTGCATTAGCATTAGCAGATGCAGGAATTCCTATGAGAGATTTAATTGCATCTGTTTCAGTAGGAAAAGTATCAGACAAAGTTCTTGTTGATTTAGACAAACTAGAAGAAGACCATGAAGATGGTGCTACAGATATTCCTGTAGCAGTAGTTCCTAGAACAGGAGAAATTACACTATTACAATTAGATGGAGATATAACAAAAGAAGAATTAATACAAGCATTAGAACTAGCAAAAAAATCTTGTAAAGAAATATACAAGGTTCAGAAACAAGCATTAAAAGAATCTTATGAGGAGGCAACAAAATGAAATCATATTTAGAAAAAGGTATAAGATTCGATTCAAGAAAATTCAACGAATGGCGCTCACCAATAAAAATAGAAACAGACATATCAAAGAGTGCTGAAGGATCAGCAAAAGTTACCTTAGGAGAAACAGAAGTATTTGCAGGAGTAAAAATAACAGTTGGTGAACCTTATCCAGATTCTCAAGATGCAGGAGTCCTAATTACAGGAGCAGAATTATCACCAATGGCTAGTCCAGAATTCGAAACTGGTCCGCCAGGAGAAAAAGCAATAGAATTAGCAAGAGTTGTTGACAGAGGAATAAGAGAAAGTAAAATGATTGATTTTAAGAAATTATGCATCAGAAAAGGAGAATTAGTTTGGATTGTATTTGTTGATATATATCCTCTAAATGACGCAGGTAATTTACTAGACGCAGCAGCTTTGGCAGCAATTTCAGCTTTAAACTCAGCAGTTCTTCCAAAACTAGAAAAAGACAGAGTAGTTTATGGAGAATTCACAAAAACAAAGCTACCTATTGTAAAAACACCACTAACAGCATCAGCAATACGTATAGAAAACTCATTCTTAGCTGACCCAAGCTCAGAAGAAGAAAAAGTGTTTGAAGCAAAAGTAACAGCAACAATAGATGAAAATAACAATATCCATGCTATGCAAAAATCAGGAGAAGCAGCCTTATCTGTTGAAGAAATAGACAAAATGGTAGATTTAATAATTGAATCAACAAAAGAGTTAAGGAAAAAAATAAAATGAAGTATACAAGATATGAAAGAGCAAGGATAATTGGAGCAAGAGCTCTACAACTAGCAATGGGTGCTCCAAGTCTAATAAAATTAACCAAAAACACATTAGAAAGAATAAATTATAACACTATAGAGATAGCAAAAACAGAGTTTGAAAAAAATATCTTGCCAATTACTATAAGAAGACCATTGCCTAAAAAATAAACTTAATTTTTTCTTTTTTATACCACCTCAAAATTCTAAAAACTTTACCAAAAACTTTATATACCTTACAATCATAAATTAGTTTTATAATGTTTCAAAAAAAAAGAGGTATCTCACCATTAATAGCAACAATTCTATTAATAGCTTTTGTAGTAGTAATAGCTCTACTTGTTTGGTTTTGGTATTCTGACTTATTAGAAGAATATAGAACCAAAGAAGGACAACAAATACAATCAGAATTTACCTGTGCTTCAGACGTAGAAATATCTGCTAACTTAGTAGATTGTACAACAAACTCTATTTCATTCAATCTAAAAAATAAAGGAAGTATAGAGTTGATATCATTCTATATAGTAGGGACAGACGATTTAGGAAATAAAAATTCAATAACTTCAGAAATTAATCTAGCACCAGGTGCCACCTTAAAACCAGGTGCCACCTTAAACACAGGTGCTATTTTTGATGAGATGGTCGGTAACTTAGAAGAAGTTGATATTATCCCAATATTAAGTAGTATATCTTGCACAGAAAAACAAATTACTTTATCATGCTAATTAACTAAATGTTAATTAAAAACAAAAAGGAGGTTTAAAAAAATGAAAAAAGGAATTTCGCCATTAATTGCTACAGTCTTACTAATTGGATTTACAATAGTATTAGCAGTAGTTGTTTTACAATGGGGAACAACATTTTTCCAAGAAACAACAGAAGAAACAGGGTGTGACGTTGATTTAAACATGGAATGTGCTGCATTAGACGTAGAATTTACAGCAGCAGAATATGACACAGATACTAAAACAGTAACTCTTACAATCTATAACAAAGCAAACACTGAAATTGGACTGGGATCAGCGATTAGTGTATTAGATTCAACAGAAAGCACATTAAATGATTGTACATTAAGTCTAGGAGCCGACATAAGTGCTTTTGAAACAGGAACAGCAACATACTCAGCAACAAACACAGAGTGTGATGACGCAACATCAATAAAGTTCGTTCCAAATATCGCAACAGATGACGCAGATTGTAGTGGTTTTTGTACAGCAGTAACATTTGAAACAAACTTGGATCAAGTTGATTCAACACCATAAACATTTTTCTTTTTTTTAATTTAAATGGAGAAAAAAGCAGGAATCTGGATATCAGCAATACTCTACTTCGCATTAGGAGTAGTAATCTTAACAATAGTGCTAGCTACAACATTACCAATAATAGAACAACTAAAAAACAAAAACGTTATAGTTCAAACAAAAAACTTAATGTCAGATTTAGATGAAAACATAAGAGCAGTTTACTCAGAAGGACCTGGTTCACAAAGAACAGTAGAAATAACAATAAACAGAGGTGATTTCATAATAGAAGACAACTCAATATCTTTCAATTTAGAATCAAAATTCCAAGAATCAGAGACAGATATACCAATTCAATCAGGATACTTAACAATACTCACCACAGCAACATCTCAAGAAGATATATTCAATGTAGAACTAAAATTAAATTATTCAGCAATCATAATCCTAGAATCAGACATATCTCAAATATCAGGATCAAAAACACTCATAACAAAAAATAAAGGAGGAGATGACAAACCAACCATCGAAATAACAGAAATATGACTCAAGAAACCCCAATCTTCAAAATAGAGGAAATTCCAAGAATTCAAGAACTACCTTCAGTTAGAAAAGAAAAATTAGATGTAACTTACCCTTTAATTCCTCCTTACGCTTATGCACGCATTTATTGGGACCAAGATAACAAAGAATTAATCTATAAAGTAATTGAACCAGAACTATCCAAAGAAGAAAGATATGTTTTAAATCTTTTAGAAGATGGGATAAGAGAACTGATCAACATTAGTTATATAGCAACAAAAGAAGGAGAAACAGTTATCCAATACTTAGAAAAAAACATAAGAGTGCTTTTAGATGAATTAAGAATAAAATTAACCTCTTCATCTTACTTAAAAATAATGTATTACGTCTATAGAGATTTTGTTGGCTTAGGAAAAATAGAACCATTACTAACAGATTTCTTTATAGAAGATATAGAGTGTAATGGTATAAATTCAGAAATTTATGTAGTCCACAGAGTATATAGAAATCTTAAAACAAACATAATTTACGAAACAATTGAAGAATTAAGAAATTTCGTAGAAAGAATTGCACAAAAATGTAATAAATACATTTCATATGCTACACCTTTATTAGACGGATCTTTGCCAGATGGTTCAAGAGTTAACGCTACATACACAGAAGAAATATCTACAAAAGGACCTACATTTTCAATAAGAAAGTTCACAAAAGTTCCTTGGACACCAACTCAATTAATCCAATTAAATACTACCTCTCCAAGAGTATTGGCTTATCTCTGGCTTTTAATTGAACACGAAAAAAATATAATGATTCTTGGAGGAACAGCATCAGGAAAAACCACTCTTCTTAATGGATTAACATTTTTTATACCTCCTTCAGCAAGAGTTGTATCTATAGAAGACACAAGGGAACTCAGTTTATACCACACAAATTGGCTTCCTTCAGTAGCACGTGCAGGCGTTGGACTAGCAAATATAATAGGGCAAAAATATGGAGAAGTAACCCTATTTGATCTTTTAAAAGAAAGTTTTAGACAAAGACCAGACTATGTAATCATTGGAGAAATTAGAGGAAAAGAAGCATTTGTTCTATTCCAAGGAATGGCTTCTGGCCACCCATCACTAGGCACAATGCATGCAGACTCCGTAGACACAATGATCAAAAGATTAATCACACCACCAATAAACTTATCAGCTTCATTAGTCGAATCCTTAGATGCAGTCTGTGTTATAAACCAAGCTAAAATCAAAGGATATTCTGTAAGAAGGGTAAGGGAAATAAGTGAAATAAAAAACGTTGATGAGCAAACAAAACAATCTAATATAAACCAAGCCTTTATTTGGGACCCAAAAACAGACGCATTTAATCAATCACAAGAAAGCGAAATCTTCAAAAAGATAGCACAAGAACAAGGAATAGATATTCAAGTTTTGCAAAGAGAACTAGAACTAAGAACAAGGCTTTTACAAAGAATGTATGAAACCTCAGTATTCTCTCCTCAAAGAGTCACAGCCATAATAAATGAATATTATAAAGATCCAAACATTGTTTTATCAAGATTTAACATAATATGACACTCGAAAGAATTTACCAAAATTCAGAAACGCTTTTAGAACTTCTAGAAGCTTGCAATAATCTAGACTCCCAAAGAAACCACATAATTAACAGGTTCCAGACAAATAACTTGCCGAAAAACTTAAGAAAACAATATAAAAAATCATTTAACAAATTAAACAATCAAATAGAAACGTACTTGAAGAATGTACTATCAGTAACAAAAAATATAGAGAAAATAGCAAAAGATGAAATCACTATTTAAACACGGAAAAGAAATAGAAAAAGAACTCCAAAAAGACAACGTTTCAAAAGAGGAAAAATTAAAAAACGTTTTGCATCACACTAAACAAATCCAAGAAAAATTAACAGAACCTAAAACAATAAATAGATTATCACAAAAAACAAAAAAACAAAACCTAAACGAACTAGACATATCAAAAGAAGACCTTAAAAGATTTGTAAAAGGTAAATTAAAAGAAGGAAAAACGCAAAAAGTTTATTCTATCTATAAAACAAACGCATATGCTAAGCTCTCAAATCTATTTGTAGAGAATCTAAGTTTAAAAATAATAGAAAAAATTCCTTCAATATTTAAACCATTAGAAAAACAAATACACCAAGCAAATATTAAAATATTATTCAGAACATACGTAAGCATCCTCTTGTTCTCAACATTAGCTTCTATACCTCTTTCAATAATCTTATCTATTTTTCTTGCTCCAACAATACTCTATTCTATACTTATAATAATCTTCACTCCAATTCTAGTGTTTAACATAATATACTTCTATCCGAGATCTATATTGCGTGGAAGACAAAACAGAATGCAAACAGAATTAGTTTTTGCTACCATCCATATGGCTGCAATTTCAGGCTCAGGAACAACACCATCCAAGATTTTTGAACTTTTAATAGAATCAAAAGATTATAAAGAACTAGATCCAGAATTTAAAAAAATAGTTAACAACATGAACCTATTTGGTTACAACCTTACAACATCCTTAAAAGCAGTTGCTGCTACAACAACATCACGTGAATTAAAAGAACTCTTAGATGGTATGGCTTCAAGCGTAGAAACAGGAGGCAGTCTAACAAACTATCTTCGTGAAAAAGCAGAAGATTCCTTAGATGATTTTAGAATATCTCAAGAAAAACATCTTGCTTCATTAGCTACTTACTCTGACATTTATACAGCTGTTTTAATAGCAGCCCCATTACTACTATTAATCACAATGGTCATTATGGAAAGAATATCGCCAAGTATTGGAAACATACCAGTTTACCTTATAGCAAACATCGGCACATATGTAGGATTGCCCTTACTTAATATATTATTTATAACATTCCTAAGCCTAAACAAACCAGGACTATGAAAACAAGATACATAATCGGAATAGTAATAGGATTCTTAATAGTCTTACTATCTATAATTTTTTTATACGAAAATAAATGGTTTAAATTTATACTTGCTATAGGACTTATCATAGGATCTATACAATTCTTTATAGATATAATATCAAACAACCTAAAACAAAGAGAAAAAGAAGAAAAATTCTTAGAATTCTCTAGAGCTCTAGCTTCCACAGTTAAATCAGGCATTCCAATATCAAAAGCAATACTTCAAATCTCAAAAGCTAATTACGGTGCATTAGACCCCCACATAAAAAAATTAGCAAACCAAATAACATGGGGAATTCCTTTAAGCAGCTGTCTAAACACTTTTGCTTCAGACACTAGAAATAGAGTCGTTAAAAAATCAATATCAATAGTCATAGAAGCAGAAAAGAGTGGAGGAAATATAACAGATGTTTTAGATTCAATAACAAATTCAGTTCTACAAATCAAAAAACTAAAAGATGAAAGAAGAAGCAATGCATATAGCCAACTAATTCAAGGTTATTTTATTTTCTTTATTTTTATAGCTATTATGTTAGTAATAAAGATTTATCTAATACCACAACTAGGAGATGTTGCAGGTGTAACTTTAACAGGAATAAGCAGTGGTGTTGGTGCCCTTGCAGAAGAACAAGGATTTACAAGCCAAATAAATATAGAAAACATATTCTTAGCAATGGTCCTTATACAAGGTTTATTTGCAGGATTAATGATTGGTAAGTTCTCAGAAGGAGATATTTTAAAAGGAATAAAACATTCTTTAATTTTAATGGCTTCAGGATACTTAATAATAACATTAACATTATCAATTATTTAAAAATGAAAAAAGGATTTTCACACGTAGATGTAATGATAAGTGTAGGGATTTTCATAATCTATATTGGATTTCTATTAATAACGCTAAAACCAGCAATAATAGAAGAATATGATGATGATTATTTAATAAACATAGTAAAAAACGGATTTACAGCTGATGTTTATTGGACTTTAGAAGTCGTACCTTTATTTATAACAGGAGAAACAAATGAACTTAATGCTAAACTCGAAATTCCTCACCAATATGCTGCATGGGATGAAGGATCTTTCTGGATATTAGACGATTCACATGGTGAAATGAAATACGAAATTATTAATTCAGATTTAATATTCGGCTCATTCGATTTAACTTTAAATGAAGAATATATATTCTGGATTATTTATCCAAAAGATAATTATAATCCTATTAGTCCTTCTGGCACTCTTCTTCCAGATTACAAAGAGTATACTTATGGTGTTTATGAATTAAAGACAGGAATCTCTCTAGATAAACTTGATGAATTAGCTACTAAAGACTATGAAACTTTAAAAGCAGAATGGAATTATGTTTCAAACAGAGACTTTTACATTAGTGTTTCAGATAAAGAAATAGGTGCCCTTCCTTTAGAAGATATAGAAATTAACGTCTTAAATCTCCATACAAACATACTCAACGAAGACTCAACAGTAGAACCTATTATAATAACAATAAAAACATGGTAAATAAAAAAGCATACATAAAAACTATAGAAGCTTTAATAGCTGTTTTAATGCTAATTGGATTCTTAATTTATATTTTACCTTCTCAAACATCAGAACAACAAACAACAACAGCATTAGATACATTCATGGATAATATTCTAGACACAATTATATATGACTCAACATACAGAGATTGTAGCATTGATAAAAATACCCAATGTTTAAAGGATTTTATAGATCAAAAAATAACATACACTTACGACTATAGAATACAAATTTGTGATGATTCAACAGCATGCGACACACCTTCAGACCTACCAGATAAAAACATTTACGTAGATGATAGAATAATAACAACAGATTATGAATATGAAAACCAGAAAACAGTCTTAGTTAAATTATATATGTGGTATACTTATTAAGAATCTTCTGAGATAGTTCTCCAAGTTCCTCTTTCAACTCCACCAATAAGTAAATAACCTTTCTTACTTAAATCATTAATCCTTAATATGTCTCCTTCAGAAAGAGATTTAAAAGAACCTTCCTCTACTTTTTTCTCTATTTCAGATACATTATACCCACCAATATGAAACTGTAACCCATTACGAAGTCTCATCGGATCATCTGCATAAAGATCATTAACCTGTAATCTAGCACGTTCATACAACCTTTCATGCTCCGAAGATAAACCTTTTGACTTAACAAGAAAAACATAACGTGTATCAGACCCCACTACAACTCCATGAAAATCTCCTTCAACAACAGGTACTTTTTCATGCTCAAACGCATCCCTCATATTATCAAATCCCCTACCGCAATCCTTTACACTACAATGATATTTAATACTCACCATTTTCAAAAAGAGGAACTTACATTTATTTATAAAACTTTCCCATTTTAAGATAATAACAGATTCACATTAAATATTTTCTAACAATAGAAATCTTTTTTATTAGTCTAACTTTAAATGAGATTCTATACTTTTTAAAAGTATTGGTTGGTCATGTTTCAAGTCTTTATCCAAGCTTTGATACTTTTCAAGTATTTCCTCTCGAGAGCCAAATAACACAGAACCTAATGCAGTATCTTGGTGAAGCAAAGGGTGTAATGTTGCACAACCATAAATTGTAATTTGTTTTATATCTCTAACTGACTCCATGATTTCTTTCCCTAAATTACCATGGAATCTACCAACATATACCAATCCACTATTCCCAATTATCCGATACATTCCCATAAAATATCCGAAATTAGTTAATGTTTATAAATTTTATGCATTTATCAAGAAAAAACTAGTTCTTCTCCCCAAAAAACTCAAAAATCTTCTTCTCTGCCATCCTAGTAACAATCACACCCAAATCTTTAGGAAAATATTTAAAATACATACTCCAAGAAAACCTTTCATCTAAAAAAACAACAACTCCACGATCTTTCTCACTTCTAATACATCTACCAGCATTCTGTAAACATTTAACAAAAGCAGGAAATATATACCCATACTCTCTACCATTACCAAATTTTAAATCATAATAGTTAATTAATTCTTTAGCCTCTAAATCAGGCCTACCCAAAGGAACCCCAACAATAAAAACACCTTTCAAATAATCACCAGGCAAATCCAAACCTTCTCCAAAACTTCCCCCAGAAACACCCAACAACACCCCTCCTTCCTTATTACATTCCTTAAACTCATTAACCAACATCTCTTTCTCTTCTTTTAATAAATTCTTCTTCTCTAAAAAAATAGAACCTTTAAAACTTTCTTTAAAATAAACATAAACAGCATCACGAATATTATAACTTGGAAAAAATACAATACAATTCCCTTTAACAGCTTCAACCATCTCTTTACACTTAATAGCTATCTTCTTATACATATCAACACTACGCATAGTAAACTTAGTAGTTGTCTCAGGAACTATCAAATTTAACCTATTAGAAGAAGGAAAAGGGTTCTTATAATCTTTCAACAAAACATTCTCAAACCCAAGAAGATCATTATACATCTCTAAAGGATACAAAGTTCCACTCATCCCAATCACGTTCCTAGCTTCAGAAATAATAGGACCCATAATAAAACTAGGATCTAAACACTTGTAACTTAAAGAAATAATGGGTTTACCTTGCTTAGAAAAACCCCTTTCTAAAATCCTAACAAAACCTTCATCATCTCCCAACCAAACCTTCATAAAATTAGCAACACTTCCAAGATAACTTCTTTTCTTTTCTTCTCTAACAACAGACGCAAAATCCTCAAGTTCATTAGCAACTTTCAAATAATCAGGAACCAAATCAAAAAAATCCTCTTTCTTAACTAAAACCTCATTAACATCTAAAGGAATCTTAGCAGATAATTCATTCATAACATCTCTTAATTTTAAAACATCAAAATCCAACTCAAAATTAAACTTCCCTGCCTCAGAAATAGCACCATCAACTACAAAGCCACTTAACTTAGTACTCATCAAATCCCTACATTTATCAGGCAAATTCTGCGCTTCATCAACCACAATCACACAATCTTCTAATTTAATTTTTAACCTTTCAAATAAAGTTTCTCTAACACTTTCACTCAAAATATGAAAATAATCACATATAATAACTTTAGCATCCTTTCCAACACAAGTAATGACTTCAAAAGGACACATCTTAGCATCACTGCATCTTTCAACTGCATCCTCAACATACAAAATATTAGTCTTTAATTCATGTAATAAACTCTCTCTAAGCAAAATCTGACTTTTATCTTTAAAATTATTATAAAACTCACAAACACCCTTATCTATAACATCAGAACAATAATCACCAAACTCAGAACTACTCAACAAATTAGCTCCCTTAACCAAACACATCCATTTCTTCCCAATTAAATCAACAACAGGCAAATCAATATCATATTTATCTTTAATATGGCTTAAAGTATCAATAGCTATCTTATGTTGTGTATGCTTTGGAGTAATGAATATCACTTTTAAACCATTATCAATAGCATGCCTTAAGCAAACTCCTAAAGTCGAAATAGTTTTACCAACTCCTGTTGGAACATGAGCCAAAAAATGCTTCTTATTTTTTAAAACTTCAAAAACATCTTTAATAAACTCATCCTGACTACTTCTAACAGATTCATAAGGAAAAAAGACTTTAGTTTTATCCATCAAATTTACTAAAAACTATATTATAAATAGATTATTGAACTTGAGTGCTATAACAAAATAAAAAAATAATAAAAAAATTCAAAAAATACTTTACTTTTCTGTTTGTTCTTCTTCAGCTTGCTCTTCTGAAACTTCCTCTGATTCTTCAGCAGGAGCTTCTTCTTCAGCCTGAGCTTCTTCTACAGGTTGCTCTTCTGAAACTTCCTCTTTAGGAGCTTCTTCTGAAACATCGCCACTTTCCCTTCTGTCGCTTCCTTTCTCTAGCAACTGAACATCTTGAGCTTGTTTTCCTCTTTCTCCTTCAGCAGGTTCAAATTCTACTAAATCATCTTCATGTAGATATACGCCCTGCGGTACTGCTGTGAAGTGTACAAAGTAATCATTACCGTCATCTCCCTTTACAAAACCGTAGCCTTTTCGGGAATTAAACCATTTTACTGTTCCTTTCATTTTTCCTCCTTATAAATACAAGAATTCTTTGCTCCTGTACTCTCTAAAATTAGAGTAAATTCACCCTTTATAAAGCTTTAGGTTTATAAATTTATAGATTAAAAGCCATATATTCGCTAAATCAACGAAATCTTTAAAAACTATAAACTTTCTTTTAAAAGTATGGTGATAAAGAATATTAGAAATTTTCTGGATAATTACGTTCTTACAATCTTTAAACTAAAAAAAGATGTAAAACTAGGGCTATACGGACCTCCAAATGCAGGAAAAACTACCTTAGCAAACAAAATCTCCCTAGATTGGCTTGGAGAAGAAGTTGGTACAGCATCTAGGATTCCTCACGAAACAAGAGAAGTACAAATAAAAGAAAATATCTTAGTTAAAAAGAAAGGCAGAAGAATTAATTTTAAGCTAATAGACACTCCAGGAATCGCAACTAAAATTGACTATGAAGACTTCTTAAAATTTAAAATGTCAAAAGTCCAAGCAAGAAAAAGAGCAAAAGAAGCTACAAAAGGAGTAATAGACGCAATTAAATGGTTAGATAATATGGACGTAGTAATTGTAGTCCTAGATTCAACAAAAAACCCGTATTCCCAAGTTAATATAACAATTGTAGGTAATTTAATAGCAAGAAAAATACCTGTATTAATAGCAGCTAACAAAGTAGATTTAAAAAGATCAAAAATAAAAAAAGTAGAATCAGCATTTCCTCAATATAAAGTAATTGGTTTATCTGCTGAAAAAGGAGATAATATAGAAAACTTTTATAAGGAGCTTTTCAAAATAATATAAAAATGTTAACATTACAATACATCCCATATATAGAATTAAGTAATTTATCAGCAGGAGAAAAACTAAATAAATTACTAAAAATTGTTAAAGCAAATAAAATCATAATTCTAGAAGGAAGATTAAAACCAATGGAAGAAGCAAAGTTAATTGAACTAACAATGCAACAAATAACAAGGAAGTTTAAAGGTGTAGAAATATGCACTATTTACTCAGATAGGACAAACTCACAAATCCTATCAAAGCTAAAGGTACTCTTTTATAACGCCATTCTTGGTAATAGACAAGGCCTAACTATAATCGGACCAGCAACAATAGTAAAGGAAATAAAGAAAAATCCAAACAAAATTGAACTACTAACACAACCAACAAAAAGAAATAATAAAAATGCCTCATCAATGCGTTAGGTGTAGTAAAATCTACAAAGATGGCACAAAAGGTCTTCTTAAAGGATGCTCTTGTGGTTCTAAATTCTTCTTCTATATTAAAAAAACATCATTAGAAAAAGCAAAACGAATAAAATTATCAGAAAAACAAAAAGAACAGATAGAAGAAGACGTAATAGGTATTGTCGGAGATAGAATAGATAATGACCAACCAATATTCTTAGATTTTGAATCTATAAACATCACAAAACCAGGTAAGTTTGAAATAGATATTATAGATTTATTCAAAGGTAGGCCAGTAATTTACAAATTAGAAGAAGGTAAATACATTATAGATATAATATCAACATTTGATGCAAAAGACAAGAACTTAAAAAATTTTAAAATAAAAAAATAAAAAGATTTATTTCTTTGTTCTTCGAACAGTCCTTACTTTAGATCTAACTACGCTTCTCCTACTAGCTTCTCTTTTTCTAGCATATGCATAGTAACCTATTAAAGCCAAAGCAACCACTATCACTGCAATCACAACTCCTGTTGACCCTGTACTTAATCCATCGACTCCTTCACCAGGTGTCACCTCTTCAGCCTCTTCTTCTGTAACTTCTGTTTCAGGTTCTTCTTCAGGCGATGCAGCAAGAACACTTGATTCACCAATTAAAAAGAAACTAAACCCAGGAGTCTCAGCCGAATAATAAGAGTAAGTATCTCTAGTCGGAGACCCATCAAGCCCTTCCTCAACAGCAGGACTAGCTTCTTTAACAGTACCTAATTCAGTCCATTCAATACCATCATACCTATACAAAGACACATCTCCTTCACTCAAACCTTGTTCATCTAACCAAGATTGCTCTACTTTAAATTCAATGCTAGTACCAGTCATAAATTCTTCCTTCAAAGCACTTGCCTTAGTAATCTCAAGATACCTATACACTCTCCTATCGAAAGTATCAACTTCACTTGGCGCAGAATCCAACTTCTCTACTTTAACCCACGCACCCCACACAGTCTCTGAAACACTAAATTCAACCTTAGTAACTCCAATTTCACCATTATCCACTTCTACATCAGCTGTCTCTCCTTCATTTATAGATGTCCATGTTTTTTTCTCAAAATCACCTGAAACACCACTAGACGTTCCACCACTTGACCCAGTACCTCCACTAGATCCACCACCAGTAGTAGCAAAAGTACCTGTATTAGTTGCACTATTACCTGCAACATCTGTACAAGTAATTGTTGGTGTATAAGACGTAGACGAAGTCAAACCAGTCAAAGCAGCACTATATGTAGATCCATAACTAGTCATACCTCCACTACCAGCATCAACATATGTACAAGCGTTAACACCAGAGGTAGCATCAGTAACTGTAGAACTTAAAGTAGCACCAGTGCCTGTAAGAGCACTCCCAACACCTGCACCTACTGAAGGAGCAGTTGAATCTACTCTAATATCAAATCTAGTCGTATTAGTATTGGTAGCATTATCAGTAACAGTCAAGTTCACATAGTAATAGCTAGCATCTGCTGAGGTATTATAGACTACAGTCACATTCATACTATTATTAGTTGCTGTCCAATTAAAGACCTTTCCCCATGTTGAATTATATACTGTTAAATTCCAATCCAACATATTAGTATCATTAGCTGTGAAATTAATAACCAATGTTCTGTTGTTCACCCAATTATTAGTAGATACTCCACCTACAGATCCAATTACTGGAACAGGATATAAATTATCAACACCCATGCTTGTCCACACCGGAACACTAGCATTAGTATTTGCAGTCCCCTGTCCAATTAAATCCGTCGCATTTATAGTAATTTCAAGATTAGCTGTACTTGACTCTGTAATATTAGTAGTATTCCATGTAACATTACAGTTCACCGTACCTCCATCAGCACCACAACTTAAACTATTAAAAGTTGTCCCAGTAAGATTAGACAAGTTATTCAATGTTATAGTACTAGCATCTACACCAATACCTCCGTCAGTAACATTAAACTTAAGTGTGTTATTTTGTTGGCCTAACCAGATACTTCCAGTAGACGGTGCACCCATTGTAATATTTGGTGCTACTTTATCAACACCTAACTGAGTCCACACAGGATAACTATTATTTGAATTAACAGTCCCTTGATTCACTAAATCAGACACATTTATAACAACACTAACATTATTAGAACCTGTCTCAGTTGTAACAGCAGATGTATTCCATGTAGCATTACATTCCACAGTAAGCCCATCAGCACCACAACTTATACTATGGAGATTAGTTGAACTCATATTAGACAGATTATTTAAAGATACACTACTAGCATCTACACCAGAACCTGTATCAGTAACATTAAACCTAACAACTTGCGTCGCATTTGATGTCCAATTATTATTAGTAGGCGAAACAATAACATAAGTAGGAACACTCATATCAACAGAAGTATTACCATCAGGATCTATTACACCAGTAGAATTAACAATAGTAACATTTGCAACTGATCCACCAATCGAATCTATCACAGCATCTATTACGTTTCCATTTCCTATACTACTAGTCAGACTACTATTAATAGTAAAATTCAAAGTAAGATTCATAGTTGTATTCACAGTTAAATTACCAACATTACCAGTAATATTTATTTGAGTAGTATTACTTGTATTTGTCCAAGTAGCAGCAAAACCAAAAATACTACCTTCAGTAGTATTATATAATGTAACATTTGTAATATCAGTATGAGAAGTACCGGTATAATTAACAACAACACTAAGCAAAGAGTCAGTACTAGCAGCCGTTCCATTTATCTCAAAACTCAATATCGATACATCAGCTGCATCTGCACTCACAAACGCAGGTGTTAAATCCGCCTGGTTAGTAGCACCTACACTTCCTACAAATAAAAACCCAAAAACTAATATTACACATATTAAAGAAAAATTCTTTTTTTCCATATTTATCAACCCTCCTTTTTTTACCATTTTTATTATAAAATGACTTATTTATCTTTTTAAGCATATAGTCCTTTATATAGTTTTCTATATTTTTTGTCTAACACACAAAAAACTTTATATATCAAATTATCAAAAGAAATAAAAACATTTATAAAATAAAGATTCTAAAATTAACAATATGTCTGAAATAAATTACACAACAATAATTGCACCAATAGTATTCTTAATATGGCTAACAGTTAGTATCTTTTTAATCTTAAAAATAAATAAATTCCTTTCCTCATTTAAATTTAGACTTCCTCAAAAAACAGAAATTAAACCAAAAGAAAGAAATCACAAATTAGATATTTACTTTTTAATAACTTTATTTTTTATTTCAGGCTTTTTTGTCTTAAAGTATTTTTCTTTTCAATTTTATAATATAACAGGAAATGCTGTCCAAGACATAAACATAGTAGTGCCTCTTCTAATTCCTATGTTAGCAATAGTAGTTCTTTCTATAGTAATATTCTTAATAAAGAAATGGAAATAATATAAAACCGATATCAATATAAATAATCAGTATCATTTCTTTAATAAACTAAAGGGGGCATAGGCTAGTAGGAAACTGGACGGCTCCAGAATACCTGAAGAAACCGTCAGTCGGGGGTGCAAATCCCTCTGTCCCCACTTAAATTCGCCTCTAACCTTAGAATTTCTCAATAACTGGCACCACCGTAAAGTTTATATATAGGGTTATACTCACAAAATAATAACATTTTATAGGGGGTTAAAAGATGAGAAATATGTTTAAACTGTTTGTGATGGTATTGTTAGTATTATTTACTATTACTACAGCAGTATCCGCAAAAGAAGAAGTTAAATTTATAGACGAAGTGGAAGTTAACGGAAGAACAATAGACGATAATAACACAGTCTATATAGAAAGAGGAACAGAAATCACAATTGATGTTTGGTTAAATGGTGATGATATATTAGAAGACCAAGACACTGTAAAACTAGAAGCAGAAATCTCAGGTTATGACAAAGATATAGAAACAGATCTAGGCTATTCTTTTGTAATTAAAGCAGGCACAGACTATCCTGCTAAAAGACTATATTTAGAAATTCCAGAAGATCTAGATGCTGGAGAATATACACTAGAAGTTAAAGTATACAACGCAGACTACGAAGATGAGCAAGAATATTCTTTAGAAGTTTCAGAAACAGAGCACTATCTAAGTATTGAAGATGTTGACTTTAATCCTAACCTAAACTACGTTGAAGCTGGTGATGAACTAGAAGCAACAGTATGGGTTGAAAACATGGGATTAAGAACAGAAGACAACATTAGAGTTTCTATGGAAATACCAGATCTAAACCTAGAAACAAAAACATACATAGATGAGCTATATTCTAAAAGTGAAGAACAAGATTGTATAGATAACTACGATGATGATGACCAATGTGATAATACAGCCTCTGCAAAATTATCTCTACAATTACCTTCAGATGTTGAAGGATCCTATCCTGTATGGATAACAGTAGAGTATAATAATGGAGACAAAGTGTTAGTAGAAGAATACACTATAACTATAGGCGAATCTGAAGAAGTAGAAGAAGAAACTGAAGAAGAACCTGAAGTAGAAGATAACACAATAATCGATGTTGATCCAGCAACTCAAACAATAAAAGCTGGCGCAGGAGCTGTTTATAAATTAACTATCGCAAATCTAGGCACAGAGAATAAGTATTATACTCTAGAAGTTAAAGGTTTAGAAGATTGGATAGTTGATCTAGACACTAATTTCCTAAGTATTGGCGCAGATGATACAGCTGAAGCATACATTTTTGTTACAGCACCAGAAGATGCAGAAACAAGAACAAGAAGCTTCACATTAGTTATTGAATCTGACGGACTTACTGAAGAAATCTCTCTAGCTGCAGAAGTTGAAGAATCAATCACTGTATCAACATGGGATGATCTAAAAACAGGTCTAGAAATCGGTTTTATTGTCTTGCTAGTAATCTTAATCGTATTGGGTTTAGTACTTGCTTTCAGAAGAAAAAGTGAAGACTTGGACTTCGAAGAACCTGAAAACGAAAAAGATTATTACTAAAAATTTATTTTCTTTTTTTTCTAATTTATATTTTTTATAACCATAATCTATTTATACTCACCGACTCTCTCTTTAGTAACAAAAGGGAGGATTCAACAATGAGTGATAAATTAAAATTAATCTTTTTACTTGCTATAATTCTAATCCCTGTAATACAAGCTTTTGAATTATATCCAAATACAGGAATAGAGGAATTATGCCCAAGTACAACAGGAGTATTTGTAGATGTTATTAAAGATCCATCAGACTATGTAACAATAACAACAGGAGGTACAGCATCTTCATTCTCAACAAGTTTTATTTATAAAAACGAAATTTATACATATGTAACACCAAAATCAACCACGCCTTCTGGAGATTATACTCTAACAATAGTTGCAAAATCAGACCAAGAAACAAGTTCTCTAGAACATGAATTTTCAGTTAAAGAATGCCAAGATTATGAAATTCTAGCTAAAGAATCTTCAGCATCTTTATGCCCTTGTGAATCAACAGAAATAGAATTTGAAATAACTAATAATGGAGAACTAGACGACACATACAGTTTATCAGTTGAAGGCAAAGGCTCAGAATATATAATCCTAAGTGAAAACAAAGTTTCAGTAGAATCAGGATCTACAGAAACCATAACAGCATTTGTTCAAGATACTTGCAATTTATTAGAAGATTATGAATTTACAGTTGTTGCTACACCTTCAATAGGAAGATTAACAAAATCTGCAACATCAGAATTCCAAGTCACTGCATGTTACGACTTTGAATTAAAAACAGAAGAAGACTTCAAAACAGTTTGTGAAAGCACAGAAGATTATTTTTCAATCACAATTAATAATAAAGGAACAGTATCAAATAAATATATATTAGACATAACAGGCCCATCATGGGCTAGTTTAGAAAACAACAACTTAGAAGTTTCAAGCAACAGCCAAGCTTCAACCAAAATATTCCTAAACCCTTCTTATAATTCAGAAGGAGATTATGAAATAGAATTAGAAGTCCTAACAGATAAAGGCAACCTAAAAGCAACAAACACTTTTGCAACAACAATAAAAGCTTGTATGGATGTTCTAGTTGATATTAAAGAAGTTTCAGATAAAATTTGTGCTGACTCAAGAAATGAATATGAGGTAGACATAAAGAATAACGGCGACTTAGAACAAGAATATATATTAGAAATAGACGGACCTTCTTGGATATCTCTAAGTGATGGAAGAATTACATTAAGTTCAGGAGGAGAAGAAACATTAATCTTAACAGCTTCTCCAACAGAAGCCGTAAACTCTCTAATAGAAACAATAGGAATAACTGCAACTTCAACAGAAACATCAGAAGTATCTAGCAAAGATACAATAGAGATAGAAACAATTTCAACAGAAGACTGTTACAAACCATCAATCGCAATTCAAGACGAAGTTTCAATTTATTTTGATTCAACAGGAATGATTCCAGTTACAATAGAAAATCAAGGAGCTGAATCAGCTAAATATGATATATCTACTTCAGGAACTGCAACAGAGTTCATACAATTAGTTCCTTTATCTACTGGTTTAACAGTAGAACCAGAAACATCAGAGATATTATATCTTTATTTGACTCCTACAACAAATTTAAATATTGGAGAATATGAATTAACAGTAACAGCAAAATTAAATGATAGCGCAATTTTAGCTACAGACACAATAAACATAGAAGTAACCTCAAACCCGTCAGATATAATTGAAGATACTACAGAACTAGAAGAAGAATTCCCAGAAATAACAGGAGGAGATGTTTTAGACATCCCACAAGGAGAAGGAATCTCATTCTTTACTAGAATAAAGAACTTTTTCGCATCTTTATTTGGATGGGATGAAGAAGAACAAGTAGAAGATATTGAAGAAATACTAAATGATACAACAGAAGAAGAAATACTAGATGATTTAGAAGATATTATAGAAGAAGATGACTTGAACATAACAAATGAAGACACAGAAGAGGAAGAAGAACCTACTGAAACAGATGGAGATACTATCTTTGAACTATCAGAAGAGTCTCAAACAGCAGACAGTTCATTAGAAGAAGGAGAAATACAATCTTTTAAGTTTAATGAAGAAACACATACAATAGAATTGGTTTCCTCAGAAGAAAACACAATAACTCTAGAATTCAACTCAGAACCAGTAATCCTTATCCTAGAAATAGGAGAATCAAGAACAATAGATATAAATGGAGATGGAGGTACTGACTTAGAAGTAACCTTAAATGATTTTGTAGATGGAAAAGCTGACATAACATACAACTATCTTTTACCACCTGACGAATCTGACCTAGAAGAAGAAACAGAAGAAGAAACTCCAACAGAAGATATCACAGAAGAAGAAACAGCAGAAGAATTAACATATGAAGAACCTTCAGCATTCTTAAACAAAGTCGCAGAAAACAAAACACCTATAATAATAGTATTAATAATAATTATAGTACTATTAATATTAATAAAAACAAAAACCTACAAAAAAATAATAGACTTTTTTGAAGAAGAAATTGAAGAAGAAGCACTAGAAACAGAAACCACTAAACAAGAAACAAAACCAGAAGAGAAACCTAAAGAAGAAGTAAAAGAACCAGAAACACAAAAAGAAGAGAAACCTAAGGAAGAGAAGAAAAAAGAAGAAAAAAAAGGTGACGACGATGATGACGATGAATTTGAAATAATACATTAAAAAAATTTCTTTCCTATTTTTTAAAAAAACTACCAAAAAAAGAAAAAATATATAAATAACAATTCCTAAAAATAGATCTTATGAAGAAAAGAGGTATTTCGCCATTAATTGCTACAGTATTATTAATAGGAACAGTAATAATACTAGCAGTAGTTGTTTTACAATAGGGTTCTAGTTTTATACAAACAACAACAGAAGAAACAAGTGAAGACGTAGAATATGAACTAGAAATAGCTTATTTCTCATTTGATGTTTTAAGTGCAAAAGAATCAATAGATACAATTTACTTACAAATAGAAAACAATAATGAAGAAGCTATCACAGGATTTAAAATTCTTGTAGAAGGCCCAAATGGAATAGAGAACGTATAGGAGAACCAAAGGATAGAAGCATTCAACACCCAAACAATTGAATTCACTTATGATATTTTAACAACAGGCCTAGTAAATAAAATAACAGTATTACCAACAATAGAATACCAAGGACAATCAACAATAGTTACTAATGTAGAAGAAGAAATTACAAACATAGAAGAAGATTTTACAGATGTAGTTCTTTCATTAAGTTTTGATGAAGGTTCTGGAGATATGGCTTATGATAATTCTGAATATGAAAACGATGGAAGTTTAAAAGAAGGTCCAACATGGACAACAGATTGTAAATCTGGCAGTTGTTTAGAGTTTGATGGTGTAGATGATTATGTAAAGGTACCAGATAGCGAGGAGCTTAGCGTAACAGAAGACTTAACAATAGAGGCATGGATTTACCGAAACGATTATATCTCTGGAGTCGATAGACACACTATAATAAGTAAAGACGTTCAATATGAATTTGACTTAGTAGCTGAATGGGACGATAGTTATGGATTCTATCACGGAAATGGTAACGACCTTGATGGTTATTGGTCAATCGTTTCAAATGGAGCTCCTGCAGGCGAATGGATTCATATAGTCCTTGTCAGAGACCACACATCAAAAACATTTAATGGATACAAAAACGGTTTTTTAGAAAATTCTTTAGATTATAAGAATCCTTCAAATCCAATAGCAGATGGACCATATTCTGTTAACATTGGAAGAAGGCAAGATTATAATAGCAATCCTAGTCAATATTTCGATGGCAGAATAGATGAAGTAAAGATCTACAATAGAGCCTTAGAACAAGAAGAAGTAGAAGCTCTTTATCTACATTATTAAAGCCAAGTATTTTTAAATGATTTATAAAAACACAGTCATTCTCCTTCCCATTCTTTATAAAATTTATCCAAATATTCTTTTATTTTACAAAATCAAAAAAACTTTTAGAATTAATCGTCTTTCCGAACATAACTGGCCAAGTAAATTCTTTCAACAACTTTTGTAACTTTTGTCTAATTTCAACATCCGTTGTTTCTATCAAATCTTTCAATATAATAAAATTATATCCTGCTGAAAAGCCGCCTTGAATTGTTGATTCCACACACCCATCGCCAAAAACACCAGCAACAACAAGATATTTTATTTTCTGTTTTTTCAAGAATTTATCTAATTTAGGATTTGTAAAAGCATCATAAGTATTTTTAGTTATAATTAAATCATCTTTTCTAGGTTCTACTTCAAAAAATTTCTCACTAAATCCTGTTTTATCTGAAGAATAATATTTACATTTTGGATCTTTATATAATTCAATAATATTCTTAGTTAAAAACTCCTTTTTCCAAGGAGTACAATTGACAAAGACCACTCGACCACCAGCATTTCTATATTGTGAAATAAACTTCTTAAGTTTTGGAACCATTTTTCGAATTTTAGTAAAAGAAATGTTCCATTTTTTTATCTCACACTTTGGATGGCAACAACAATTAGTAACATCAATAACAAGGAGCGCAGTTTCTTTGATTTTAATCTTCATTATTTTAGACATCTTGTTTTGTAGTATATAAAAGTTCCTCTCTAAACCCTTAAACTAACAACCTTACTTATCCCTTCTTTCATAGAAACCCCATAAATTTGCTCAGCCTCAGAAATAACATTATCATTATGACTTATAACAATGTACTGTGCCATTTTAGCATATTTACCAATTAATTTACTTAACTTCTCAGAGTTATGTTTATCTAAAGCAGCATCAACCTCATCCATTAAATAAAATGAAGCAGGATTAAACTCTTGTATAGCAAATATAAACGACAAAGCAGCTAAAGTCTTCTCTCCACCACTTAAACCCCTAATATCTAAAAATTTATTACCAGCAATTCTAACTTTAATATCTACACCACCTTCTAAAGGCTCTTCTTTATTCTCTAAATCTAAATGAGCATCTCCTTTAGAACTCAAACTACCAAAAATCTCCTCAAAATTCTTCTTTAAATCATTAAAAGTCTTCATAAAAGCAACTGTTTTTGTTTGATCAATCTGTGAAATAACATCTAAAACATCTTCTTTCTCTACTTTTATCTTATCAACTTTCTCTAATAACTTCTCATAATCTTTCTTGATATCTTCGTAAACCTCTAAAGCCCTTAAATTAACATTACCTATCCTTCTAATCATTTTATCGAATTCATCAATTTCACTTTTCAACTCTTCAAAACTAATACCACGACGAATCTTTCCATCCTTATACATCTCAAACTCTTTTTCAAAAGCCTCAATCTCAGCAACTATCTTAGCTCTAACAATAGCAACATCATTACGTCTGCTCTCAACCCCTCTAACTCTCTCCTCTTCATTAATAATAAAATCTTCAATTTTCTGGATATCATCTCCAAATTTATTTCTCTTAGCTGCTAAATCTTTGAACTTCCCATAAAATTCCTGCTCTTTTTTCTCTTTAACTTTCAAATCAGAAACACTACCTTTAATCTCATCTAATAAACTTTCAAGCTCAACTCCAAATTCTTCTTTTTCTTTATCAGCTTCTTTAATAATTCTCTCAACCTTTTCATTCTCTGATAAAATCATCTCAATCTTATTATCTATATTCTTTATTTCAGAACCAATTTCAAAACTCCTCTCTTTAAACTTACTTCTCTTTCCTTCCAACAATTCAAGACCTTCTACAATCTCTGGATTCTGGTTCAATTTATTTCTTATAAGTTCTCTTTCTTTTTTCAAAACATTAAAACCATTAACCACACCATTAACCTTAACATCTACTTGTTTCAAACCACTCAAAAGATCTCTTAACTTAATAGTAAAACTCTTCTTTTTATCCATTAAATCTTGAATAGCTTCTCCACCTAAACTCTTCTCAATTTTAATAATTTCACCCTCTAACTCAGCTTTTTTTTCTCTCAAAACACTAATCTCATCATCATTATTGCTTTTCTTAGATTCTAAACTAGAAATAATCTTACCAAGTCTGTCAATCTCAGAACTAAATTCTTTGATTTTGCCTTCAACCTCTTTCTGGTTAAACCTACCCATCTTTTTCCTAAATCCGCCAACCATAGCACCACTAGGCTCCATTAAATCTCCATCTAAGGTAACCATTCTAGCCCTTCCTATCCCAATTCTTCGAGCTATATTAATATCTTTAACAACTAACGTACTTCCAAAAACATAGTCAAATACTGCTTCATATTTCTTATCATAATCAACCAAATCAATAGCTTTTCCAACCACACCATCTACTTTAAAACCCCTTAGACTATCAACTCTTCTCCTTAAAGTATTCAAAGGCAAGAAAGTAACAACACCTAATCTACTCTCTTTTAACATCTTAATACACTTAGCTGCAACCACATCGTCCTTAACAACCATACTATTAATTCTAGGACCTGCAGCAACCTCTAAAGATAAAGCATACTCGTCTTGAACAGCAGCCAACTCTCCAACAGTACCATAAACACCCTTAGATTCCTTAACCTTCCGAATAGCATAATCTCCAGAATTTAACTCTCTCAACCCTGCATTTCTTGCTTTCAACCTGGCTAATTCTTCATTATTAGCAACTAATTTCCGTCTAGCATTACTTAACTGAGCAGAAAAAGCAGACTCTTCATTTAAACATCTACCCAACCTATTATTAACATCTTTGAAGTTTTTCCTCAAGTCTTTTAACCTTAAAGCATCTTTCCCAGAGAAGTTTTCCAAAACAGTATTAATATGGTTTATCTCATACTCAATTCTATCCTTCTCTCTTAACAATTCTTGTTTCTCTTCATTCGCCCTTAAAAGCAAATTATTTTTCTCTTCTATCTCCCTATCCAAAGAATTAAGTTTCTCATTCAAATCACCTACTTTATCAATTCCATGTTTTTCTTTAAACTTCCTTATCTCTCTTTGCACACTCTCTTCTTTTAAATAAACATCCTTTATAGAATTATTTAAACTCCTTTTTTGATTTTCCAACTCTTTAATCTCTTTATTCGTCTCACTTAAATTAGCCTTAAGTTGTTTTTTCCTCTCATTGATCTTTAACATTTCATTTTTTAAAACATCAATTCTTGATTTATTCTTAATAACTTCTTCCTTCAATTCAGAAATTTCTTGCCTTAAAACCAATTGTTCTTTTTCACCTTTACTCTCTATCTCTGAATTTATCTGATTTATTTGTTCTCTTTTATCAGTTATTCTTGTTTTAAATTCCTTAATCTTAGAATTAATCTGTTCAATTTTAACATCAAAATCTTTTATCTTTCCTTCAACTGCAGTTTTTTTATCATTCTTACCCTTTATTTTAATATGTAAAAAAGTAGCCTTATTATCCTTAATCTTAGATTCTAATTCTTTATATTGTTTAGCCTGGTCTCTATCTTTCTTTAACTCCCTCAAATTAGCTTCCCTTTCTGTTAAAATAATATCTGCCTCTGTTAATTTTTCTTGAACTTTTTCTAACTCCTTTAAAGCCTTATTCTTCTTATCATCAAAAATAGAAATTCCAGCTATCTCTTCTACAACTTCTCTCCTTTCTATAGATTTCATCTCCATAAAATGAACAATGTCGCCTTGCAAAATTATATTATGACCATCAGGATCAATACCTGCATTATTTAATAAATCTATAACTTCTTGTCTTGTCTTAGTCTTACCATTTAATTTATAAACAGAATTTCCACCTTTCTTAACAATTCTACTCACCACAATCTCTTTTTCATTTAAAGGAAACGTACTCTTTTCATTACAAAAAACAATATTTACTTCTGCTTCTTTAGCAGGTTTACCCTTTTTCCCACCATTATATATTAAGTTAGCAGACTTTTCAGCTCTTAATCCTTTAGCACTAGATTTTCCTAGCACAAAACACAAAGAATCTACTACATTCGATTTCCCACTGCCATTCGGTCCTATAATTATATTAAATCCATCTCCAAAAACAAGATCAATTCTAGTTGCAAAAGACTTAAACCCTTTAGCTGTTATTTGTTTTATTTTTGTCATTTCTATGCTTTTAAATTAGCTTTGTGTTTTTAAAGGTTACGAAAAAATTTAGAAACTCCTTATAGACTGGTGTTCATATAAACTGTCCAAAATATGTAACCACCCCTTCAAATTAAACCACGGCTTCTCACCTAAATGCCTTGTCCATTGCAATGCCTTTTCCCTAGTATCAATATTAGCAAGTCCAATTTCATATGTCTTTTCTGGAATACATACACCGTGTCCAAACAAAAACAAAAACCCTTCTGGTTTTTTAGTTAAAATTCTTTCTAACCTATATTTATGTGCCTTAGCCTCTACCGCCATTTCCGTAGAAAATTCTCCTAATTCAATTACTCTAGCCTTATTTGGATGAAAATGGTCATAGAATTGGGAAAAATAATTTGAAGTTATAACATTAACAAATTCTGATTCTTCTGATTCCAAAAGTCTTTCATGTGAACTATCATAATTTAACAACCTACTATCTAAATAATCAACAAAATTACTTGCCACGATGAACCCTTCTTTCTTATCTCCAATTCTTTCATCACATATATAACAATTACCAGCAGGGAATTCATTAGTCATATTTTAGTGTAATCTAACTAGAATATAAATGTTACTATCTAATTCAAAATCCTTTAAAAAACCTAAATCTTTATAAAAGAAAATAATCTCCAAACTCAAATGGACTACAAAAAACAATCACTAATCCTTCACGAAAAATTAAAAGGAAAACTAGAAATAAAATCAAAAACACCTATAAAAACAAAAGATGATTTATCCATAGCCTACACACCAGGTGTAGCTCAACCATGTGTAGAAATTTCAAAAAATAAAGACCTAGCTTATAAATACACTCCAAAATCAAATTCAGTAGCAGTTGTAACAGACGGCTCAGCAGTTCTAGGCCTAGGAAACATTGGTCCAGAAGCAGCTTATCCAGTAATGGAAGGAAAAGCAGTTCTTTTCAAAGAATTTGCAAACATAGATGCTTATCCTATTTGTATAGATTCACAAGAACCCGAGGACATAATTAAAACAACAAAATTAATTTCACCCGGCTTTGGAGGAATTAACCTTGAAGACATTTCAGCTCCAAGATGCTTTGAAATTGAAGAAAAACTAAAAGAACTTTTAAACATTCCAGTATTCCATGATGATCAACACGGAACAGCAATTGTAACTCTGGCAGCTCTAATTAACGCTTTAAAATTAGCAAACAAAAAAATAGAAGACATAAAAATAGTCATGTCAGGAGCAGGTGCAGCAGGAATAGCAATAACAAACCTACTAATAAACTACGGCTTAAAAAACATCATACTCTTAGATTCAAAAGGAGCTATCTACAAAGGGAGAAACAACTTAAATAAATACAAAGAACAAATAGCAGAAAAAACAAACAAAGAAAACCTAAAAGGCTCTCTAAAAGATGTCATCCACAACACAGACGTTTTCATAGGTGTTTCTCAACCAGACATTTTAACACAAAAAGATATTGAAAATATGGCAGAAAAACCAATTATCTTTGCAATGTCAAATCCAGACCCAGAAATAAAACCAGAACTAGCCAAAAAAGCAGGCGCTTTCATAATAGCAACAGGAAGATCTGACCACCCTAATCAAATAAATAATGTTCTAGCTTTTCCAGGAATCTTCAGAGGAGCTTTAGATTCAAAAGCAAAAAAAATAACAGAAGAAATGAAAATAAAAGCAGCAGAAGCATTAGCTAACCACATAAAACCAGAAGTAAATAAAATCTTACCTTCTCCATTAGATAAAAATGTTTCTAAAGTTATAGCAGAAGCAATTAAGAAATAAAAATCTTTATAAACTCTTTTCTACAAGATTCTAAACATGTTTCCAACTAACTTAACATCAGTAAACATAACAGAAGCATATGATATACTTAAACCACTATTCCTATTTGTTATAGGCATGACAATATATGCAATCTTTATTTTCAAATTTTATAGATTTATAGCAAGAAAAGACATCTTTGAACTAAATCTCAAACAATACAATAGAGCCAGACATCCTTTACTAGAAAAATTATTTGCCTTAATATTATATATTATAGAATACATACTACTATTTCCAGTATTAACATTTTTTTGGTTTGGAACTCTAGCAGCCCTATTAACTTTCATGTCACCAGAACCAGTAATAGAACATGTAGTCTTAATCTCAATAAGTGTTGTAGCCGTAATAAGAATAACAGCATATTATAATGAAGAATTATCAAAAGATCTAGCTAAAATGTTGCCCTTTGCATTATTAGGTGTATTTATAGTAGACATGAGTTATTTTTCATTCTCAGCATCTTATGAAGTTCTAAAAACAATGCCTTCGTTTATAAATCTTCTAATATATTATCTAGTCTTTGTAATATTTCTAGAATTTGTACTAAGAATTCTATACTTAATAGCAAACACCCCTAATGAAAAAAGAGAACAATATAACCCACAATATAAAAAAATTTAAATAAACAGAGTATCCTATTCAAAAATGAAAAAAACAATAATAATATTGGTTGTTCTCTTATTTTTCGTAACAACAGTAAAAGCAGCCTGTGTAACACCAACAGATGATCTAGACGTTTCAAACGACACAACTCTTTGTAGCGGAACATACTATTTAAATGATACAGGTGATGATGGAATCATCAAAATGTCTGGTAACCACTACACCTTAGACTGTAACAACACCATGCTAGTTGGAAATAACACAGGGACACCAATCAGCTTCATAAGCAACGTAACAATCGAAAATTGTCGAGCTGCAAACTACAGTTATGGATATGCACTTTCAGGCGTAAGTAATGTTATACTTAATAATAGCTATATAGAAAATAGTAGCTCTGGTGGAAATGGAGCACTTTCTTTTACTAATTCTGGAAGCGTATACAATTATAACATAACTGCTCAAAATATTACTTTGGTTGATTGTACTTTTAGCACTTGGAGCTATCTTTTTAATTCAACTGTTAGAAATAGCACTTATAATTGCACCACAGGATCAGTTAGTTTTGATCAATCGCAAGAAAATTTGGTTCTTGGAAACACTTTTAGAAATAATAACATTGCCCCATTAAACACCCATTATATTGAATTTAAAGACAACCAATTCATAAATTCAAATCTAGATATGCAAAACTTCTCAAACGCAACTGGAAATACAATTACTGCTGACAATGGTGGCACTTACCGTATCTATGCAGAAAACAGTGCAAGAATTATAAATAACACACTCATTAATGCACAAATAGAAACCGTAAGTGGTAATATGTATACATATAACAATAACATCACAAATGGAAGTGTCGGAGGAGGATTAAACTATAACTCTATTAATTACGACACTATAAGGTCCACGGGCACGGCAATAGGTTTTGAAACTATTAACACCACAGGAAACAATGTTACAGGAGTAAACATCATAACAAGTAGTACAGCAATCAAAATGTACTCAAACACAAGCAGAATAGTAAATACAACTATTAACTCAAGCACAACAGATATAGATTCTCAATCAGGAAATCACACAATAATAAATACAATTGTATCAACAACAAACCTTCAAAATGATGCCACTTTAAATTATTTCTGGTATCTAAGAACCTTTGCAAATGATACAAGTGGAAACCTCTTAAATAATATTACAATTTCTGCATATAACGTAAACAATACCTTAGAAAACTCATCAGAAGTAGTTGACGGTTATACTCCTTGGATAATCGTCCCAGACTACAGTCAAAACGCTACCACAATATTTAACGTAAGAAATAACTACACAATAAACGCCACAGAAAACGGGATCGGTTCACAAACATTAAACCTAAGCTCCAATACAACTGTAAATTTCACCTTAGATGTAATTCCTGCAATTATCACTAGTCTACAAAACCAAAGTCAGGGTGCAACCCAGATATTCTGGAACTGGACAAATCCCACAAATGGTGATTTTAATCACACAGAAGTTTGGATCAACAATGTATTTATAGCAAACGTCTCTGCTCCAAATAACTCATATAATGCAACAAACTTAACATCCAACACAAACTACACAATTCAAACAAGAACAGTAGACCATTACGAAAACATAAACACCACATGGGTAAACAGCAGCACAAAAACAACCATAGTTGTCGGCACCAATATAATATTAATGAACATATCTAATAGATTATCCAAACAAGGAGATACTGTTTTAGTAGGTTTAAATGCTGAAAATTTTGATTTAATATGGGCAAATATCACATTGCCAAACGGAACAACAACTAGATTTAATCTAACTGTTAACATATCAACAAATTATAGCCCCCCTGTACAAGGTAGATTCAACATAAGCTTTTATTCTAGAGATAGTTATAACACAACAAATACAAGTTCATTCTTTTATGTTGCACCCCCTATGAATTTCTCGCTATTTTTCATTAATCAAAGTACATCACAAGAAAACGCAACAGTCGAAATGTATGCATTAAACACAACAATACTATCAAATACCACTATAGGTAATTACACAAACATCTCAATCCCTGACTACAACTACACACTAAATCTTAGTTTTTTTAATAACAGTTTTAAACTAAGCTTTAAAAATTTCAGTACAAATTCAAGCGATTCCAAAACAATAGGTGTTGATAAAACAATCGCAGGAAGTAGTTATCTTAGAGTATATGCTGTAAACAGCTCACTAAACTTCTCTGAATCTGCTGTTGATATTAATTACAGCTTAGATTCAGTTACAAGCGAAGATGATATTGTCATAGAAAAATGCAGTAATTGGAATTTTTTAAATAGAGAGTGTATAGATTCTTGGACTAGTATAACTAATAACAAAAATACAACAACTAATTTGTTTTCTTTTAACACAACATCTTTTAGTGCTTTTGGTATAAGACAACCTAGCACATCAGCTAGCAGCTCGACAAGCACTAATGCAGCAGGTAGTGGAATCCTGCCTGAAACAGAAGAAGAAAGTAATGAAGAAGAAATACCAAAACAAGAATCAACAGAAGAACCCCCGCCAGAACAAGAAGAAACTAACGAACATTTTGTAGAACAAAAAAGAGGTTATAAAAATATTCTTTACTTCTTTTTAACAATTCTTACCATATCTTCTATAATTCTCATTTTTAAATTTAAAAAGAAAAAATAAAACTTCTAAAACAGATATCTTTAAATATCGGCTCCTTCTTAATTTAAATATTCTTTTAAGGAAAAACTCAAAAGGAGGTGAAAATTGATGAGAAAAAGTTTAATATTTTTAGTTTTGATTGTCGGTGTTTTATTTTTAGCTGGATGTACAGAAGTTACTGAAGAAAGTCCTAGTTTAGCAAGACAGATATCAGATGATGATCCTGAGGAGGTATTTAACGTTGGCGATTTAGTTTGTGTAAATGTTGATTGTGGCAAGAATCTAAGCGGTCACTGTGATAGCAACTGTGAATGTACGGGTGACGGAAAGTGTAGTAGCGGAACTATTGTTAAGTAAATTTTTTCTTTCTTTATCTTTCATAAACCCCACTAACTATATCTTTTAATATAAATACGTATTCCCTAAAATTCTATGAAATTCGGACACCTAGCAGACTGCCATATAGGCTCTTGGAGAAACCCCATCTTAAGAGAATTAAACCTAGAATCATTCAAAAAAGCAATAAACATCTGCATAGAGCAAAACACAGCTTTTGTCCTAATTTCAGGAGATTTATTCGACACATCCTTGCCAAACATAGAAACCCTAAAACAAACCACAGAAATACTCTCTAAATTAAAAGAAAAAGACATAGACACCTACATAATTCCAGGAAGCCATGATTTCTCTCCCTCAGGAAAAACAATGATAGATGTATTAGAAAAAGCTAACTTAGTAAAAAATGTAATGAATTTTAAAGACAACATTTTAACATTCACAGAAGATAAAACAAACACAAAAATAACAGGAATCTACGGAAAAAAAGGCTCTTTAGAAATAGAATTATACAAAAACCTAGAAATAGAACAAACAGATGGCTTCAAAATATTCATGTTTCATACAACTCTAAATGAATTAAGACCAAAAGAATTAGAAAAAGTAGAAGGAATGCCAACTTCATTACTCCCAAAAAATTTCAACTACTACGCAGGAGGACATGTACATATAAGAGAAACAAAAGACAACATCTCCTACCCTGGACCAATCTTCCCAAATAACTTCGCAGAACTAGAAAAACTAAAACACGGCTCTTTCAACATAATAGAAATAAAAAACAACAAACCAATAATAAATAACATCAAATTAAACCTACAAGAAATAAAAAGCAAGGAAATAGATGTAACCAATCTAACAGTAGAACAAGCTGAGAATAAAATAAAAGAACAACTAAAAGAAGATTACACAAACAAAATCCTAACCTTAAGAATAAAAGGAACCTTAGAACAAGGAAAGCCATCAGACCTAAACATAAACATAAAAGCAAAAGTCTTCTTAAAAAATACTGCTTCCTTAACCTCTAAAGAATTCAAAGAATTTGAAGTAGAAGTAGGAGAAACTAAAGACATAGAAGATAAAATTATAGAAAACTACGCAACTAAAATCAAAAAAGAAAAATCCTACATAAAACACTTAATTGAAATATTCTCAATAGAAAAACAAGAAGGAGAAAGAAATCTAGATTTTGAAAAAAGAATAATAGAAAATGCTACTAAAAAAAATTAAACTAAAAAATATTAGAAGTTTTAGTAACTTAGAATTAGACTTACCTACAGGATCAACTCTATTAAGCGGAAACATAGGCTCTGGTAAAAGTACTATCCTATTAGCAATAGATTTTGCTTTATTCGGTCTAAGAAGAGGAGAACTCTCAGGAAGTGCTTTATTAAAAACAGGAACAAGTCAAGCTTCTGTAGAACTATCTTTTAAACTAAATGAAAAAGAATTTACAATAAAAAGAAGTTTAATGAACAACAAAGGCAGTATAGTTCAGGATACAGGACATATCATAGAAAACAACATAAAAAAAGAACTAACAACTGTAGAACTTAAAAAACTAATCCTAGATTTACTAAATTATCCAAAAGAACTCTTAACAAAACACAAAGGACTAGTCTACAGATACACAGTTTACACACCTCAAGAAGAGATGAAATCAATCTTATTTGGAGATACAGAAACAAGATTAGATACATTAAGAAAAGTTTTTGGTATTGATAAATACAAAAGAATAGTAGAAAACATAAACATCTACACCACACATTTAAGAACCCAAAAAAGAGAAATTACAGGTTATATCTCAGACCTAGAAGAAAAAGAAAACCTACTAAAAGAAAAACAAGAATTTAATAAAAATATCTTAGAAGATTTAAAGAAAATAGAAATAAACCTAAAAAACAAACAACAAGAATTAAAAGATAATAAAGAAAAACTAACACAAATAGAACAAAAAACAAAAGAATTACAAGAATTTAAAAACAACCTAAATATTAAAAATACAGACCTAAAAAATAAGGTTGAATCTTTCTCCTATAAAAACAAAGAAATAATTAATTTAGAAAAAGAAATAGAAACCTTAAATCAAGAAACAAAAGAAAAAACAATAACTGAAATTAAAGATAAAAACACAATAAAAGAAGATATAACCAAAATAGAACAAAACCTAAACAAAAACATCTCCTCTCTAACAGAGTTAACAACTAAAAAATCTTCTTCTGAAGAAATAATAAATTCACTAGAAAAACTAGATTTTTGCCCTTTATGTAAACAAGATGTTAATCAAGAACACAAACAACAAGTAAAAAACAAAGAAAATACCAAAATACAAGAATTTGAAGAAAACATCTTAAAATTAACCAAAGAAAAAGAAAATCTAAACATAAACTTAAATAATATAAAAGAAAACCTAGAAAATCTAACTCAAAAAGAAAAAGAAAATGAAATTCTAACTTTAAAACTAAAAAATCTACAAGATAAAAACAAATTACTAACAAATATAACTAAAGAAAAAATCAACCTAAAACAACAGATTGGCTCTTTAAACCTAGAAATAACAGACTTGGACAATAAAATAGATAACTTAAAACACATAGAACAAGAATTTACAAAAATAAAAGAAACTTATGAGATAATTTTAAGCCAAGAAAGAGAATTATCAATAAAACATTCCTCTATAAACACAAAAACAAAAGATATTGAAACAGAAATATCAGAACTTCAACAAGAAATACAAAAAAAACTAATAAAAAAACAAAAAATACAAGAAATAAACAACTTACAGTCCTTCTTAAGTATAGAATTCACAAACCTATTAGAAACATTAGAAAGAAAAGTCTTAACTAAAATATACTTTGAATTCAATGAACTATTCAAAAACTGGTTCAACATTTTAGTAGGAGAAACTAGCTTAAAAGTTCGGTTAGATGGAGACTTCTCAGTCAAAGTAGAACAAAACGGATATGAACTAGAATATATCAACCTAAGCGGAGGAGAAAAAACAGCAGCAGCCCTAGCTTATAGATTAGCCTTAAATCATGTAATAAACAACCTAATGAGTAAAATAAACACAAAAGACATTCTAATATTAGACGAACCAACAGACGGATTTAGTTCAGATCAATTAGATAATATGAGGTTAGTCTTAGATGAATTAAATGTAAAGCAATTAATCATAGTTAGCCACGAATCCAAAATAGAAACCTTTGTAGACAATGTCATAAGATTCAGAAAAGAAGATGGTGTGAGTTTTATAGAAAAATAACAAAAACTACAATATATATAAATACGTGTACCTATACAAAAGCTATGGGAACAAAAACAATCTCAATAATGGATTTAGCAAGCTCTTGGAAAGATATTACTGAAGAAAAAGCCAGAAAAATAAAAACCAAGATCTCAGAAATGAGAAAAGGAACTAGATTAAAAGAACTTAAAGAAAAAATAGAAAAAAGTGAAGAGAAGGATAATCTATTAGTAGAACAAGCAAAATTAAAAGGAACTACAAAGAAAAAAACCACTAAAGAAGAATATGAAAAAATAAGAAAAAAAGCATTTGAAGAAATAGCAAATAAAATAGACAGTGCTGTTGCAAAAAAACTTGGTTTGAAATAAACTATTCTCTCTAAAATATATTTCCAAGATATATATATATATATATTTAAATACTAAATTTCTTTAATTAAAATATCCTTTTTAAGGAAAAACCCAAAAGGAGGTGAAAATTAATGAAAAAATCTTTAATATTTTTAGTTGTTGGTGTTTTATTTTTAAGTGGGTGTACAACAGAAGAAGAAAGTCCTTTCTCTCGGATACTTAATACAGAACAACCAGAAATTGAACGGTATACTGAAGATGTTCCTGAACTTCATGCATTTCCAGAATATCATGCAAGAATGGATCCTGGACTTTACATTATACAACACGCTGAAGGAGAAATGGAGCCAATTGAGCAGTTATTTATTCTACAAGCCCTAAGTTTATACTACAAAGCACTTGAACTAGAAGACCCAGAGATATGTTACTATGCAGGATTTATAGAAGACTTAGAAGAAGATGGTTTTACTTGTGACGACTTCCTATACAATTCAGAAGAAGTTTTGATTAGCTGGGGAGCAGAAGATTATGATAATGACGGGGATGTTGATTACTTTGACTTATACGAACATGACTTTGGAATATATGGGGCTCCAAGTAAAATAATGAACCTTTTCCCTGAAAACTAATTTTTTCTTTCTTTTTACCCAAAAACCCATAAGTTAATTTTATAAACTCTCTTGAGTATCTCTTCACATGCCAAAAATAATCAAATTCAAAGAAATAAACAAAAAAGAAATAATAACTGAAATAAAACAAGGAAAAATCTTCATCTATCCAACAGATACAGTCTACGGAATAGGTTGTAATGCTCAAATAAAAGAATCTATCCAAAAAATAAGAGATATTAAAAAATCAGACCAACCCTTCTCAGTAATAGCCCCTTCTAAAAAATGGATTTTAAACAACTTAACAATAAATAACAAAAAATACATAAAAAAAGGCCCTTACACTTTCATCTTAAAAATAAAAAACAAAGTTGTACATCCTCTAACAAATAAAAATAAAACAACACTAGGAGTAAGAATACCAGCCCATAAATTCACTTCTTTAATAAAAGTCCCTTTCATAACAACCAGCATAAACATCCATAACCAAAAAAACTACATAAATATCAAACAAATACCAAATAAAATCAAAAAACAAGTAGATTACATATTAGACCAAGGAACCTTAGATAACAAACCATCAACTTTAATAGATTTAACAAAAACACAGCCAAAAATCATCCAAAGACGAAAAGTTTAAATACATCCCCTACACCCTTTATAAATAGAGGTGCCTCAACTTGAAAAAAATAACCCTACTACTATTAATTTTAACAATATTGCCTTTAACTAGTGCAATAGGAATCAGCATAGACAGCGACCCTTTACAAACATTAGTCAGTCCAGACCAAGAAGCAAGATTTTTACTAAAAGTAACAAATGAAGACGACACACCACATACATTCAACTTCTATTGTTTTGAACAAGACTGGGATTTAGAAGCAGATTCCTTATACATTGAACCAAGAACTACTGAAGAAATAGAAATAACCTTAACACCGACAGAATCCCAAGAAGCCAAAATACATGACATACCAATAAAAGTAATTGCTGAAGACGATGACACAATATACGTAGAACACTATACAAATTTAAAAGTAGTTTCTGAAGCTATCCCTTCATCAATAAACTTTCCATCCACAGTAACAGGAGATTTCACTGTCATTGTAGAATTAACCAACAGAAATAACCAAGAAAAGAATATCTTAGTCAAACTAGAATCCGAACTTTTCTCTTATGAACAAGAAATTTATCTAGAACCATTAGAAGAAAAAAATATTGAGTTTGAAGTCACTCCAGAACTCATTGGAGGAACTCATGAAATCTTCGTAGAAATATACGAAAACAACATATTAGTCGGAGACAGCTATGACACTTTCACAATCAACTTAGAATCAGATTTTCTAGAAGACAAAACCTCTGAAGAACAATTCCTAAAAACAGAATATTCATACTCAATAACAAACACAGGAAACGCCAAAATAGAAAAAACATATCAAGTAGAATTTAGCTGGTTTAACAGCTTATTTCTAAACTACAATATAGAACCTGATTCTATAGAAAACAAAGAATATTCATGGTCAATCAGTCTAGAACCAGAAGAAAGCTTTGAACTAAATTACTCTATAAGCTACAGGTTATTTCTAACAATCCTTATAATACTAGCAATCTTAGCAGTTCTTACTTATTTCTATATTAATAGAGATTTAATTATAACTAAAAAATTAATTTCCATCAATAAGAAAGGAGAACACAACACAATTAAAGTCATGTTAATCTTAAAAAATAAAGGAGTAAAAAGCATAAAAAACATAAGATTAATGGACACAGTTATAAAAACAAAAGAAAATCCTCACAATTTTGGAAGTTTAAAACCAGATAAATACATTAGAAAATCCAATGGAATAAGTATGATCTGGAACATAAGTAAATTAGCTAAAAAAGAAGAAAGAGTTATTTCATACAGTGTTGATATTAAAGACGTTTCAAGTTTACCAAGTGCAGTTATAAGATACAGGCAAAATTATAGAAATGTAATAATTAGTTCTAATAAAGTTGAATTGATTAAGAAATAAAAATTAAACATAAGTATAATTTTGAGTTAAGAAACATTTAAAAAGGAGTTAACTTCTTTATTT
>CAYFGV010000005.1:18881-40429 GCA_964342845.1 Candidatus Woesearchaeota archaeon | reverse complement strand
CTTCTTTATTTTCTATTCCCTGTGTAGCTCAACGGTGGAGCATTCGGCTGTAGATGCTATTTGATAAGGCTACTTAGCTATACATGAAAAATAGTCAGCTGATCCCGAGAGGTCGCTGGTTCAAATCCGGCCACAGGGATATTTATTTTTTCATATAAAAAAGTTTATAAAGATAAAGAATGGACATTTTAGCTAAGCTCCAGTAGTCTAGTGGTTATGATGTGGCCCTGTCGAGGCCGCGGCCCGAGTTCAATTCTCGGCTGGAGCGTACTTATTTTTCTAAAGAAAACTATATAAACAACAAACATTCCCCAACTCTCCTAAGATGAAAAACTTAATCTGCTATATCATAGGAATTTTAATAATTATAATAGTTGCTTTACTTTTCATAAATCCACAACAAGTAGAAGAACAGGAGGAACAAACAATGGAATTAGAAATAGAAACTTTAGAACAAGGAGAAGGAGACCAAGAAGTTAAATCCGGAGATACAATAACAGTCCATTACACAGGAACACTACAAGATGGAACAAAATTTGATTCTAGTTTAGATAGAGGAGATCCATTCACATTTACAATAGGTATAGGACAAGTTATTCAAGGATGGGAACAAGGAATTTTAGGAATGAAAATCAATGAAAAAAGAAGACTTACTATCCCTCCAGAATTAGGTTATGGTGAAAATGGAGCGGGAGATGCAATCCCACCAAATGCAGTTCTAATTTTTGAAGTAGAACTAATATCTATAGAATAGAAAAGCTTTTAAATAAAACCTATAGAAGATTTATAAAAATGAAAGTAAAAGAATTACAGGACAGAGGAAAAGTTGACGAAATAACCTTAGAAATAACAGCTAAAGAAGAACCAAGAGAAGTCAGAGGCGGTTCATTAAAAGTATGTAATTTAACAGGAAAAGACGACACAGGTGAAGTCACAATCACTCTATGGAACAATGATATTGATAAAGTTAAGGAAGGAGATAAGATTAAAATATTAAATGGATGGTCTCAAACATATAATGGGGCTATGCAGATTTCTCCAGGTAAATTTGGTAGTTTTGAAGTTGTAGAATAAAAAAATTACCATAAATCTTGTTCCTTTTTAACTCTTTTATATTCTTGATAATCAAATAAATGTCTCATTGATTCTCCAGTTATCATTGAATCAATTGCCTCTGCCAAAACATAATCTAAAGAAAGAACTTCTGTATTTTCTTCAAAAGGTAAATTAGACCAAGCCACTGAATCAGTGGTTACAAGCTTTATACGATTTTCTTTTAATATTTCTGAAGATTTCCGCATAAGCAAAGGATGCGCCATTAACCCAATTATTCCATTTGGATCAAATTCATAAATCTTTTTCGCATTTAAACCTAAAGTTCCTGCAGTATCTACCATATCATCAAAAATAACTATAGTCTTGTCTCTAATTTCATGAGGATGGCAATCTAAATATAATCTTGTTTCATCTTTATCTATTTCTCCAGGTTTATCCCTTGTTTTCCCACAATATCCAATATATACCTAATGCCTAAATCCTTACAAAATCTACGTGCTTGTGGAACTGCACCAGAATCCGGAGCCAGCCCTAAAAGCATTTCCAAACTATCTCCAAACTTTTTTTCTAAATATTCATTAAAAACAACTCTTGAAGTTATTGATTGGAGCTTCCTATATACTGACTCTATTTGTTTAAAATGAGGACTAATAGTTAAAATACGGGTTTTATCAGTATGGTCAACTAAATGTCTATATGCTCTACAAGACAAAGGTTCTCTCAACGGAACACCTGTACTTTTATCTCTTGTTTTAACATCTTGCCTTAGATATGGAAGATGAGAAGTAATAAATTCAACAGAACTTGGTCCAGAAGGATCATTTATTAAAAATTCATACAAATGTTGTAATTTTACAATATGACTATCTGGTAGATATTGTAAATCTTCAGGTATAATTTCTCCTTTTTCTTCTTCTAAATATCTTGAGTCTGGAGGTAAGCATAAAGGAGAAATAAATAAAAGCACATTTCTATTTCGTACATTTTGGTTAACTCTTATCTGATATTCTTTATTCCAATGTCTGTGAATATATAGCCCTTGATCATCAAATTCTTCTAATGGAAGATCCTTTGTTGCTAAATGTGCATGAGCCTTTCTAGCTAAATCCATAGAACCCATATCAGAAAGAACAACAACACCAAGATAATTATTTTTCATACTCTTCAAAAAATTTTAGCTTTTAAATAATTTTACAATATCTAAAATATATATTTCCCTAATACAACAACCTTTTTAAATAACTAATCTTTTTAAATCTTAAGCCACGATCGCCTAATCTGGTATGGCACTAGCCTGCTAAGCTAGGACCCTCGGGTCATCCCGGTTCAAATCCGGGTCGTGGCGTATTCTATAACTTACCCAAATATAAATCACAAATTATTTAAATCCTTAAATCTAAAGTACATATAAGATGTTTCCACTCCCACCATAATCTAGGAAAAATCAAAAGGAGGTGATAAAAAGTGACACCAATAGAGATAATAGCTTTAATTTTCGTAATTATTGGCCTTATAAAAATGATTGTTCTATTCATAAATCCAGCAAACTGGATGAAAGTAGTAGATAAAGTCTATTCAAACTCAGCTGTAACAATGATTGTTGGTTTAGTTTTAGCTGTGGTTATTCTTAATTATCTATTAGCAGAACTAACAATTGTACAAATATTTGCAGCAATGGCATTTTTAGGAGCACTAATGATGATAAATTTTGCAAGTTACGGCAAAGAAACAGTAACATGGGCTAACAAACTACTAAAAGACAAAAACTTACTAAAAAAATCATGGCTTGCTATGATAGTCTGGGTTGTTTTAATGCTATGGGTTTTATACGCATTATTTGTCTAAATTCTTTCTTTTTTATTTTTTAGTAAACTTAATTAAACAACACTATATCCACTTCTTATGGTAAAAGCTATATTAATGGCTGGTGGAAAAGTTAGAAAAAATCTAAAAGACAAAGAAAAACTAGAAGCAGATAAACATTACAAAGACGACTATTTAATAGGAAAAGGTTACAAACCATTAAGAAGAGTCAGAAAATTATTTAGAACAAATAAATTTAGTCTAAGAAAACTAGACAAACCATTAATCTATTATCCATTACAAGCTCTAGAATCTTCATACAATATTGAAGAGATTTATATTGTAGGAGAAAAAACAAGATTAGAGACTTTTCTCAAAAAAGAAGATTTCTCAAAAGTTAAACAAGTCATTCAACAACCAGGTTCTTTATTTGAAAATGCCTCAGCAGGTTACAACGCAGCAGGACAAGGACATGTACTCTTCATTGCATGCGACTTACCAAAACTAAAAGCAGAGTCAATAGACAATTTCCTAGAAAAATGCACAGGAGAACACGATGTATATTATCCAATAATAGGTTGGGAAGTTCTTAAAAAAAGGATTTGGAGACCACTCATAATGCTAGTCGACAACAAAGAAAATAATGATCTACAATTTGATGACTACCATAGACGAGGATTTAGAATAGGCAATATGGTATATGGCAATCTATCAGCTGTAACTAACAAAGAAGTCATAAATTTCGCTTATAAACACAGAAAATTAGTAAACCCTAGACACAGAGCAGCTTTAAAAAAACACGTCCAAGAGTATAATAAATACAAACAAAAATATTCACAAAAAAGATTATCCATTGAAGACATAGAACACATAGTCTCCACTTCATTAGGCACAAGTTTTAAATTAATTGAAGTAAATCAAACAGACATAGAAGAAGACATTGATTCTAATAAAGATTTAATTGAATTTAACAAATCTAACCTATATTCTCCTAACTAATAATCTATTTAAACCAACCCAGATACCAAAATAGATGGATGAGCAAATTGAAAAACTAAAAGGATTAGTACCAGATTTAATCAAAGATGGTTTTAATGAAAACATTTCTGAAGGAGGATTCAAAAAACTAATTCCGACTCTAGTTGAAAAAGGAATAGATAATATTGACTTCTCTATGTTTAATGAAGATCTAAGAATCTCTTTACTAAATGAATTAGGAGAACAATATCTAAGAAAAGGCAATTTAGATAATGCAGTCAAATCATTTTTGCTAGCTAGAAACAACCAAAAACTTTCAGAAGTAGGAAAAGATTATCAAAAATTAGGAAAATACAAAGAAGCAATAAACACATTTAACTTAGCAAAAGACACTAAAAACCTAAACCAAATAGGAGAAGAGTCTTTAACAGAAGGAAGACTTCCAGAAGCCATAAAAGCCTTTAAATTATTAGAAAATAAAAATAAATTAAACCAAGTAGGAGATTTCTGTTTACAAAGAGAGAAATACGATTTTGCAGTTGAAGTATACAGAGCTTTAGATAACAAAAAAAAATTAAAAGAACTAGGATTATTATGTTTAGAAAAAAGAAAATATGCCTATGCTTCACAAGCTTTTGAAACTTTAAAAGAACCAGATATGTTAAACAAATTAGGAGATGCATTATTAAAAGACGGATTATTTAGTGCTGCAGAAAGGTCATATGCTCTAGCTAACAATGAAATGATGGTTAACTTTATTAAAGCTAATTTTAAGGATTAAAAAACTAACTTCTGAAATTCCTGTTCAAAATAAAATTCAATACTTTTATTTTTTTTAAATAAAACGTAACCAATAAACAAAGGCTTTCTACATAAGATAGAAAATTTAGGTTTTTTACTTTCTTTTAAAACCTCTATTCTCCTCTCTTCATACCCTGTACTTTCAACAAAAAAACTACTCTCTCTTATATAATACCCTTCAGAACCCAATCCATTAAGTCTATCTTCTAAATACTCCTTTATTTCAAAATATTCTTCAGTTTTTTCCATAAAAATAAGAAATATCAAACACTTATAAAAGCCTTTATTTCTCTAATTCTATCTCAATTTCTTCAAATGGTCTCTCTTGAAACATATTTATCTTCTGTTGGTTCTCTAAATGTAACAAAGGAACAAAAATCATCAACTTATCCTCCTTTTTATCACTATTAACCAACGTTGTAAAAGTTAATTTCTCTTTTTTAACTTTAAAAAAACCACTTATTTTAACATAAATTTCTTTAATTTTCTGAGATATATCTACCTTTTTCTCAGGAATTAAAACTTCAGGATGAACTAATGTAGTCTCTCTTCTTATTTTTCTTCTCTTTTCAACTTCTAAAGCCCTTTCTAAAGCATTAACCAAATCCTGGACAGAAACCTTCTTTTTTCTTGTTTGAGGTGTTTTAATTGTTAATCTTGGTTTTCGCACTTGTTTAATTGGTTCAAATTCTCCTAATTCTTCCATTTCTTCTTGAGGAAATAATTGTAAATCTAACCTAGAAATATCCTCTGTTAACAACTTATCAGACTTAATTTTCAACAAAATAGCAGCAGCCAATATAACTTTCCCAGAAACAGAAAAGTTTGTCTCTTGAAGCTGTTTTACAATATTCATATACTTTTGAGACAAAATAGAAACATCTATATCCCAAGGATTCATCTGCTCAGTCTTAATTAACTCATATAAAATAGATTGCCAACTTATTTCATCCTTTTTTAAAAGCATATCTAAGATTTGATCTTGCATAATCTTATTCCTATTTAAAAGCTTTATAAACCTATCTTTAGTAGAGTAACCATTCTAAAGTAGTTAGATATCGAAACCTTTATAAATGACCTTGCATTCCACTCTATATCACCTCTTTTTTCCCCAGGAGAAGGCTTCGGTCTTTTCCAGGGGTTTTACAAGCTTAGTGAAAACTATATTCTTTAAAATTACTATTTTTAACTAAATTTCCTTAATAATACAAAAACTTTAATACCATAAATATTTAACTAATCTCATGAAATCTCTCCTAAAATCCTTAGACAAAACAGAACAATTCAAAAAAGGTAAAAAAATAAACAAAGATGAACTACTCCTCTGGCAAATCCCAGAAACTTCAGGAAAAATACTCTCCCTTCTAATAAATTTAAAAAAACCAAAAACAATCCTAGAACTAGGAACAGGCTCAGGTTATTCAACCTTATGGTTACACACAAAAAACTCAGAAATATACACAATAGAAAGAGACCCAAGAAAAATACAAATAGCAAAAAAATTCTTAAAAAAATTCAAAAATATAACTCTTCTAGAAGGAGAAATAAAAGAAATATTAAAAACCTGGAACAAAAAAATAGACTTCCTCTTCATAGACGCAGATAAAAGAAACTACTTAAACTATTTAAAAACATTAGAACCTTTCTTAAATAAAGAAGCAATAATAGTTGCAGACAACACAACCTCACATAAAGATAAACTAAAAGACTACATAACATACACAAAAAAACACTACAAAAGCTTTCAACTAGATATAGATAATGGATTAATGATTTCTATAAAAGATCATCATGAAGATTTATCCTTATTGTCAAAGTATTTATATAACCATATCGCAGAAGATATTCCAATTACAGCATGTACGGCAAACAAACCATAACTTGCAGTTTGAGTAATAAATTCACCTGTGGCTTCTCCGTACTTAGCAATAGTCTCTGCTGAATTAGCTTGTAACCATTCAGAACTCTCTACGTATTCGATTTTGCCCAGGCGGAATGTCTCCGTAAGTATACCGATAGGCGTTAATATTTTAAGTATTCTTTCTAATCCTTCCATAATATTCACTCATTAGGAGAAACAGAACATATATTTAAAGCTATTGATTTCCACCGACTATTCGTTTAAGACATAGAGAATAAATGAATCATCATGATCCATAATCCCCTAAACTCTTCTGCTTCTTAACACCTTTCTCTCTTTTAAAAGTAGCCCAACTCCTCCTAAAAATCTCAGGATACTTATCAATATTTTCTCTAACAAATTTCATCGTAATTGAATTACTAGGATAACCAGGACCACAATCTCCATACTTCTTCTTAATCTCTTCCATCTCTCTATCTCTAACAACCTTAGCTAAAATAGAAGCAGCTGCGACAATCAAATAATTAAAATCTGCCTTGTGCTCAACAACCAACTCAACATCATTATTCAAACTCTTTTTAACATAATTCTCATATTTCTCACAATTTGAACTAGGACAATCTATGATAGCTTTATCAACCTCTTTAAAAGAATCAATAATCTCGATAGACTTATCAGCCTCTAACCAATTTAAATTAGAACTAGTCTTCTCCAAAACATGATCTATCTCAGAAGGACTAACTTTAATAATCTTATACTCCAACACCAGCTCCTTAATCTTCTCAAACAATTCCTCTCTTTTCTCTTTAGTCAACAACTTAGAATCTTTAACACCTAAAGTTTCCAATTTATCTAAATCCTTTTCATCTAAAGTCACTCCAGCTATAACTAACGAACCAAGTACAGGCCCTCTCCCGGCCTCATCAATCCCACAAACAATTACCATAAAAAAAAGACAAACATTAAACTTTTTAAATGTTTCTAGCAACTCTCTCTTTAACCAATTCCTTCTCAGAAGAAGTTAAAGTTTCATCTAACTTAGGATACAAAACCTGATCCTCTATCTCCATATGTTTAGAATGCAATTCTCGAAACTCAGAAATATCAACATCCTTACTATCCCCTAAATCATCCTCTATCGCACTTAAAAAATTCAAAAGAAGACCATGCTCATTAATAAGATCATGTACAATAGCTTCATCGCCTTCTGCCTTACAAAAAGTAAATACAGCTTTCTCTTCAATAAAAAAATGCTTTTCAAATTCCCACTTTAAATTCTCAAATAACTCTTTTTTAGCTTCAAAACCAGCTTCTTCAAACTCATCAACAAGTTTTTCCAACCTAACATGATTAGCTACCATCAAATCTGATATATTTTCGTCTTCTAACATAAAATAAGACAAGTATTCAACCTTTTTAAGATTTACTAATTAACTCAGCCTTATCAACAATCAGCCTTCCAGAAAACCTAGAATCCATCTTCTTTACAAATTCAATAATCTTAATCTTTTTTTTAAACAAAGGACAATCTAGCACAAGAGATTCCGCCTCCCCCCCTTCAAAACCAATATTCACCCCTAACTTCTTATTCATCCCAACTAAATCCTTAATCATCTCATCATCCAACTTACGCCCTAACCAACTTTCATCAAAACCATCTCCAGCTACTGAAGAAATCACAACTTCAAAACCTTCCTTAACCAACTCCTTCATTAACTCTTCTTGATCTTTATGCCACAAAGGACAAAACATTTTCAAACCTAACTTATCACATATCTTCTCAACCCTGTCTCTCTGATAAGAAGAAAATAAAGCCCCCACAACAACACCATCAATCTTAAACTCCTTAACACCTTTCAAAATTAACCTCTCCAAATCTTTTAACTCTTCTTCTTTCTTACCCTTACTAAAAACATCAATCAAAGGAACACCCATAGCTTTACTTTGCAAACCAACCAAAGAAACATTAGGTGTATGAAACATAAAAGAATCTAAATTTTTACTCTTAACAGTCATCAAACAACTAATCTCATAATTCTGCTTCTTCATCACATAAGCAGCATAAGCACTATCCTTCCCACTTGAAAACAACACGCCTAACTTCAGATTCTCCTTAAAATAAAATCCTTTCAAATACTCACTTATTAATTTAAAACCATTCTTCTTAGCTAACTTACTTAAAGCCTTATGAAACTTACTTCCGTATTGAGCAGCTTTCTTCTTACGAAAAACAAACTCCTCCTTCACACCCATGTCCAATCCAACCTTACGTATAATCTCCTTATCATGCTCACCAATCTTAAATTTGCCAGGAATCTTCAAACAATACTTAACAAGCTCCAAATCCAAAAAAGGAACCCTAAGTTCCAATCCATTATACATTGTAACCACATCATCCCTATACAAATCTCTCTCATACATCTTCCTTAAACCAGCCAAACACTCTTTATTAATATCATAAGAATTTTTATGCCTCTCATACCCAGCAAATACTTCCTCAGAACCCAACCCAGAAAATATCACCTTAACACCATCCTTCTTAGCCATTTCACAAGCAACAAAAAAAGTTAATCCAACTCCGACCTTTACAACATTATTATCTTCAATCAAAGGAACAACTTTCTCTAAATATTTCTCAACATCTTCTAACTTCAAGATTTTAACCTTCAATTTCAAACCTAAATCTTTTGCAACCTTCTTAGCATATTCTAAATCCTCTGCTTCTTTACCCTTATCTTCAAACCCAGCAGTATAACAAACAAAATCTTTCTTAAATTTTTTAAAATAATAAGCCAATAAAGTAGAATCTATCCCCCCAGAAAATAATAAACCAAACTTCTGATTAGGAATTCTTTTCTCAATAGATTTTTCTAATCTCTCCTCAACACCTTTCTTTAAAACTTCTAAACTTTTACCACTATCCTTTAACTCAAAAAACTTTCTTTTAATAAATTTAATTTTCCTATCATAAACTAATATCTCTCTTGGATTTAACTCTTTAATATCTTTAAAACCTAACTTCTCTAAAGCCTTTTTCTCAGAAGCAAATCCTTCCTTACAATACCAAATAGGTTTAACCCCTAAAATATCCCTAGCTAAATACAGTCTACACCCTTTAAAATATCCAAAAGCATAAACTCCATCTAGTAATTCTAGAACCTTTTTAATAGAAAACTTATTTAATAATTTAAACAAAACTTCAGCGTCATTCTTAGCTTTTAACCCAAACTTTTCATTTAACTCTTTCCAATTATAAATCTCACAATTTGCCACAAAACCTTCAAAAGGTTGCTTAACATCTCCAACAACAGCATGCAAACAATGTCCTAAGCAATTTTCACCTTTTAAATCTTTCAAACCTTCTAAACTCTTAGAATAAATTAACTTTCCATCACAATAAAGCCCAAAACCATCCTTACCTCTATTCTTCAAAACACCTAATCCAGTCTTAACTAACTCACACGAATTCTCTTTTCCTAAAACACCAATTATTCCACACATTATTAGAATTTTAATAAAAAACTAGATTTAAATACTTAATCTTTTAAAGAAAAAAAGAAAAAATTAATCTTTTAAAAAAGGTTTAGCAAGATCCTCAATCTCACTATAAGTAAGATTCATCCTATCAGAATATCCTTGAACATCTAAAGAATCTTTATATCTACCTAAAGCACTCTTTACTGCAGCCATCTCCAAATCTGCACGTTTCAAATGTATTCCAAAGACTTTTCCTGAAGCAATGCTACCTACCTTTCTCCTTTCAGCTTCAGACTTTACACTTTCTAATCTATCCGACAACCTTTTTTCCGCATTAGGCAATACTTCCGTTAAATATCTCTCATGAGAAAATGTATCCTCAATAGTGACTCCTGCAATTTTAGCCTCCTTCTCAATTTGTTTTTCAAATTCTCTATCAACCATTCTAAACACCCCCTTTAAGTACAATAAATCAAAAGCATATTTAATCTTTTCCTTTTACTTTCTCATAAGTATCTATAAACGCTTCTACCTCTTTTTTACTAATTTTTCCGTCATCAGAAGTATCCAGAGCATCATAAAACATAAAATAAAAACGCGCATATGGGAGTTTAAGTTTCTCAGTCATCCCCATTTCATCCATAACTTCTTTTAAAATAGGTCTAGCTTCAAGCTCTACAGAATTTTCTACATTTTCTAAAGAACCAACTAACACAGAAACTGGATATCCCATAATAAGTTCTTCAAGAACTTTTCTTTTCTCTATAGAAGCACTACAACTTGCAGCATAAAAAAACAAAGGAATAATTAATTTTCTCATTATTCTTCTTGTAAAGCAATCTGAACATCCACACCTTCAGGAATAGGAACTCTCATAACCAATCTTAAAGCCCTCTCATCTACACCCAAATCAATCAACCTTTTATGAATTCTCATTTCATATCTTTCCCAAGAAGCCTTCCCATCTCCACAAGGACTCTTTCTAGTAGTTAACTTCATCTTCTTAGTAGGTAAGGGTACAGGTCCTTTCATAGCAACACCTGTCTTTTCAGAAATCTGTTTAATAGACTCACATATCTGATTAAGTCTATCTATGTCCGCACACGCCACTTTAATTCTTGCTTTTTGCATAAAATCTAAGAAATTAGTTCATTTATAAAGATTATCATTTTGTCAAAACCCTACTAACCTCTTCATCCCCCCACCCATTATCAATCAGCATACTTTTTATCTTCTTCTCATCATAGCCTTTTTCCCTAGCCCTCTTAACAAAATCAACTAAAACAGGATTAGAAGGCTCTTTAAACTCAGTAACAGGTTTTACATTTGTTTCAAATTCTTCTTCCTTTTCTAAACCCATAACTTGTCTCTTTCTAATATTCAAAAAATACAAAACAGCTAAAATAATTAAAGCAATAAATAAAGGGATTAAAATAAACCAAATACCAAAACTGAAATCAACTCCAACATCACTTACTTCAGAAGTCTCTTCACAAACACCACTAACACAACTCTCTCCAGAAGAACAATCATCATCACTAACACAACTAGAATAAGAAACAACACACTCTCCATTTGTACAATCATAACCTGTCCCGCAATCCAACCCAACTCTACAATCTTCACAAGAATTATCAACACAAACACCACTATCACAATCACCATCTAACTCACATTCAACACACTCAAACTCATCTGAACAAACTCCAGAAGAACAATCAGTACCATACAAACACTCTACACACTCTTCATTAACACAATAACCACTAGTACAATCCTCATTACTCACACAACCATAAATACAAGCATTATTACTACAACTATAACCTGCAGCACAACCAGAACTATTCACACATTCAACACATTCACCAGAATAACAATAACCACTAACACAATCACTGTCTAATTCACACTCATCCTCTACTACACAAACTCCACCACTACAAGAACCAGAAGCACAATCATCATCTTCTAAACATTCAACACAAACACCCCCACTACAAGAACCACTAACACAATCAGTATCAGATAAACATTCAACGTCAACCTCAAAAGTTAATTCTATAGGAGTATCCTCAGAAATACTAAATTCCTCACTATAACTCTCATCCCCATAAACAGCAGTAATAACATAAGTATAATCAACCTGTTCATCTTTAGACAAAGTATAACTAACCAAACTATCTAAAAGTTCTCCATTCTCATCAGTCTCAGCATCAACAACTAAAACTCCATCCTGATCTTCAATTTCAACAGACACACCTTCCAAATAATTACCTTCAAGATCTAAAGCACTAACATCAACATAATACTTTACATTCAAAAAACCAAAATTAACAACAGCATCTAAGAAAGAACTACTAATTAAATCAACAGAATAATCTTCTAAAGTTCCATCCAAAGTTACATCACCAGTCACATCCACATCCTCAGCAACACACTCATCTGCATCTTCAAAAGTTAAAGAATTAAAAGAAGAATCCTCTAACAAACAAGAACCACCACTAACAAAAACATCACCAGTAACATCACAACCACTAACCTCATCAGAATCACCTTCAACAGAAACATCACCAGTAACACTATAATCTCCACAATCAAAAACAAGAGAATCACCACTTAAACTAAAAGATTTACCAGTACAATCTAAATTATTTGGTAAAGTAAAACTTTCATCTAAACCTACATCACAATAATCATAAAGTATTGTATAAGTATACATCTCTGACCCACCAATAAACTTAAGAGTTAACTTAATTTGAATATCATAACTCACCCCTGCTGTATCAAAACTACAAATAGGATCAGCAATCTCAACACAACCAGTAATATCTACCCAAATATCACCATCTTCAGTATATTGCCATGTAAAACTAACAATATCCTCTAAAGGACTAGAACCAGAAGCATCTAATTCCACCACCCAATCAACATTTCCATAATAAGGACCACCATGATTTGCTATATATTCATCTCCTTCTGGTGCAAGTCTAACCACATCAACACTAAATAAAAAACTAATTAAAAATATAGAAACAAAACCCAAAAAAGCAAAAGCCCACCAATATTTTTTATAAACCTCTCTTTCCATAAATTAAATTTATCTAACTTTCTTTATAAATCTTACTTTTTGTTTCACATTCACACTCTTAAGCAAAGCCTCAAAATATTTTTCAACATCAAAGAAAGCCCTCTCCTTAACAACATAAACTCTTTCTTTTCCTTTACATAATCTATAACCTTTCCACTTCTCTTTAAACCTTTCAACATTATCACCATCTTTAACAAAAGGACCATAATGAACTTCTTTCTCAGGCAACACTTCTAAACATTTAAACCAAAAATAAGCTCTTTTATTCCAATGCCATCCTGAATCCAAAACATGAAAACCTCTTTTATCCAAACTTCTCTTCATATATTCAAAAGCCTTTAACAATTTACCACCAACAACATCCTTACGTCCAGTTAAAGGATTAATTTCAAATACAAAATAATCTCTCAACATTTCTAAATTAAATTCTTTCTTAATAAAAAAACTCTTATCACCATCATAAATTTTACATAATTCTTTCAACTTCAAAAACTTCTCTTTATTAACTGCAGCAGATGCATTTCTTTCTTTCTGCACAGGATCTATTAAAATCAAAGGCCCTTTTCTTTTAGAAACATTCAAACTTTTTAAAATCTCATTTTTACCTTTATAAAACTTAGCAGGATCTATTATAACTTTATCTCCCCAATCAGAAACCCATTTAATAAACTTTTCAAAACCACCATAATAAATCACTAGAATTTCTAAAACATATCCTGAAAAACCTTTAATATGTGTCTCAGCACCATATAATTCATTAGCCTTACAAAACTTTTTAACTAATCTTATTTCATCTTTCAATTTAGCACTTGCTTTTTTAACATACTCGACATGTAAAAAACTAACATCAGTAACATTGATAGCTTCTTCAGCCTTCTTTATTTCTAAAACAGGAACCACCTCAAAATCTATATCTTTAAACCTAACTTGAAAATAATGTCTAGAACCATAAAGTTCTTTAACTTGTTTAAAACCTTTTTTTAAAGCAAGTTTTAATTTCTTAGAACTATCCTCGTCTTCTTTAAATCTAACAAAAATATCAATGTCATGTTCTCCTTTTAACCAAGTCCCTTTAGCATAAGAACCACCTGCAATAGCTTTAGCTTTATCCAAACGCCTATTTAACCTATCTAAAAAATCTTTAACAATCTTCTTTATTTTTGCTTCTTCTATTTTGCTTGGTTTGATCTCTTTGAGAATTTCCATATTCTAACTTTTATTTTATCAATTAAAAAAGCTTTTGATTTCAAAGACATACAAAAAAAATCCTAAATAATAAACATCAACTAAAAAATAACAATTCAATCCTATAAATCTTTATATATCAGCATATCCTATAAAATCAAAATGTTGTAAGCTAAATTAGATTAGTATACAATATATTGTATAAAGGAGGGGTGATATCATTCTATGAAATGCCCATACTGCAGCCATAATTCAACAAAAGTAACAGACAAACGACCTTCAAAAGGCCTAATCAGAAGAAGACGTGAATGTCTGAAATGTAAAAACAGGTTTACAACCTACGAAAAAATAGAGCTAATTAATCTAATCGTCGTAAAAAAAGGAGGAGGAAAAGAATACTTCAACAAAGAAAAAATAAGAAAAGGAATACATAAAGCAACAGAAAAAAGAAACATATCAAGCAATATAATAAACCAAATAATTTCAGAAATAGAATTAGACTTGAAAAAGAATAATACAACAGAAATATCCAGTTCAATTATAGGAAATCTCGTAATAAGCAAACTAAAAGATTTAGACCACGTTGCATACCTAAGATTTGCATCAGTCTATAAAGATTTTAAAAAACCAGAGGAGTTTCACAAAGAACTAAAAAACCTAAAATGATAAAAAAAATAAGAAAAAGAGATGGAAGTGTCGTTCCATTCCAACAAGAAAAAATCACAGAAGCTATTTGGAAAGCTGTAAAAGCAGTTGGAGGAACAAACAAAGAAAGAGTTGAAGAGCTCTCAAATATGACAATAAAAATTATCGAAGAAAAACATAAAGAAAATGATATACCAGAAGTTGAAGAAGTACAGGACACAGTTGAAAAAACACTAATAGAAGAAGGACACGCAAAAACAGCAAAAGCATATATCTTATATCGAAAAAGCCATGAACAATTAAGAAATGTAAAAGGACTCTTCGATACAATTGAAGCTGTAGACGATTACATAAGCCTAGACGACTGGATGGTCAAAGAAAACTCAAATATGGGTTTCTCATTACAAGGATTAAACAACTACCTAGCAACCAAAATAATCTCAAATTACTGGATAAGAAGAATTTATCCTGAAGCAATAAGAAAAGCACATGAAAATACAGATATACACATCCACGACCTAGGTACACTTGGAGCATATTGTGTAGGTTGGGACTTAAAAGACTTATTAATAACAGGCTTTAAAGGAGTTGTAGGAAAAGTAGAATCAAAACCACCAAAACACCTTAGAACAGCACTCCTACAGATGGTGAATTTCTTCTACACACTACAAGGAGAAACAGCAGGAGCTCAAGCATTCTCAAACTTTGACACACTACTCGCACCTTTTATAAGATATGATAATCTTTCATACAAAGAAGTTAAACAAAGCATGCAAGAATTCTTATTTAATTTAGCAGTTCCAACAAGAGTTGGATTTCAAACTCCATTCACAAATATTACAATGGATTTAAAAGTGCCAAGCTACATGAAAGATGAACCAGTCATCATAGGTGGAAAACCTCAAAAAGAAACATACAAAGAATTTGAAGAAGAAATAAAAATAATCAACAAAGCATTTGCAGAGTGTATGTTAGAAGGAGACGCAAACAGTCGTGTTTTCACATTCCCTATCCCTACATACAATATAACAAAAGACTTTGACTGGAATAACCAAGAATATCAACCAATCTGGGAAATGACAGCTAAATATGGTATTCCTTATTTCTCTAATTTCATTAACTCAGACATGAAACCAGAAGATGCAAGAAGTATGTGTTGTAGACTTAGGATAGATAACACAGAACTAAGAAAAAGAGGAGGTGGTTTATTCGGCGCAAACCCACAAACAGGAAGTATAGGTGTTGTAACAATAAACATGCCCCGTCTAGGATTCAATTCAACATCAGAAGAAGATTTCTTAGAAAAATTAGCCCATTTAATGGAACTAGGGAAAGAATCCTTAGAAATAAAAAGAAAAGCAATCGAAAGATTCAGCGAAAGAGGTTTATACCCATATTCTAAATTTTACTTAAGAGACATAAAAAAAAGATTTAATCAATATTGGAAAAACCACTTCTCTACAATCGGATTAGTTGGTATGAATGAATCAGTAATGAACCTTATGCCTGGAGAGAATATAGGAACACCTAAAGGAAGAGAATTTGCAATAAAAGTTCTTAAATTTATGCGAACTAAACTAGAAGAGTTTCAACAAGAAACAGGAAACATATACAATTTAGAAGCAACACCAGCAGAAGGAACATCATACAGATTAGCAAGAAAAGACAAACAAAGATTTGGAAGAATAATAGTTGCAAATGAAAAAGCAGTAATAACAGATGACGCAAAGCCATACTACACAAATTCATCACAACTACCTGTAAACTATACAAACGATTTATTCGAAGCATTAGATTTGCAAGATAATTTACAGACACAATACACAGGAGGAACAGTTTTCCATGGATTTATAGGAGAAAGAATACCAACAGAATCAGTAAAACTGTTAATCAAAAAAATCGCAGAAAACTATAACTTACCATACTTCACAATAACACCTACATTTTCAATATGTCCAAAACACGGCTACTTAAATGGAGATCACGAATATTGTCCAAAATGTGACCAAGAAAATGGGTACAAAGAAAAATAAAGGAGGTTAAAAAAATGGAAAGAACAAAATGTGAAAGATATTCCAGAATAGTAGGATACTTACGTCCTGTCGAACAATGGAATGAAGGAAAACAATCAGAATGGAAAGACAGAAAGGTGTTTGAACCTTGTAAAGAATGAAAATTAAAGGTTTACAAAAAATAACACTAATAGATTACCCAGAAAAGATAGCATCCACTATTTTTCTTTTTGGATGTAACTTTAATTGTGGTTTTTGTCATAACCCGGAACTTGTCTTAAAAGAAAATAAAACAAATATCTCAGAAAAAGAAACTATAGATTTCTTAATTAAAAGAAAAAAACAATTAGAAGGAGTTTGTATAACTGGTGGAGAACCATTATTATCTCTAAACTTAAATTTCCTAAAAAAAATTAAAAAACTAGGATACCTAATAAAAATCGATACAAATGGAAGTTTTCCAGAAAAAATAAAAGAAGTAACACATTTAGTAGACTACATTGCAATGGACATAAAATCAAGTAAAGAAAATTATCAAAAAGTAACAAACTCAAAAGTTGACCTAGAAAATATTGAAAAAAGCATAAAATTAATTTCTAATTTAGAATACTACGAATTCAGAACAACAATTATACAAGACATCCACACTCAAGAAGAAATGATAAAAATAGCAAAATGGTTAAATTCTATAACAAGAAAAAAACCAAAGAAATACTGTTTACAACCATTTAAAAATCAAGGAAAATTTATAGATATTAAATTCAAAACAAAAAAAGACACCTCAAAAGAATATTTGAATAAATTAAAAGAAACAATTAAACCCTATTTTGAAAATATAGAAATAATAGCCTAAAACTTTATAAAGATTCAAAAGATACATAAAAAATGGAAAACCCATCTTATTTAGATCTCTCATATTGTACTTTAGTCCCGAATACAGAAAGTCAAGGGGAAACCAGATATATACGTGAATTCGCCGCAGAACCAATTGATTTCTTTTTCTTAAACAAAATCCTAAGAACAAGAATTAGACTAAAAATGGAATCAAATGAAACTGTTTTTGATGAAGATGTAAATGTATATCTTGCAAAAATGATGAGCAAATTTGCTATTAAACCAGAAGAATATACTAAAACAACACATTTTGATTTAAAAACTAAAGTTACTGAATTCGAAGAGAGTAAGCTACCCCAAATAGTAAAAGAAAGAGAAATTTTCCTTACATACAAAGGGAATGTTGAATGCTTACTCATGAGGTTAGGCACATTCAAACAACACAACGAAAGAGAAGAAGAATATCTACAAAGATATCTTAAAATAACCCATATTTACAGTCAAAAATTCAGAAAAAGAAGATTTGAAAAAGAACCAAGCTCTCTAGAAGGAGTATACTCAAAGCTTGAGGCTGAATTAAGAAAATATTTAACTATACTTCAAGGTACTGATTTATTTACAAGATTTAATGATTCAAGATTAAAGAGTTTAATAAAAGAAGGAGAACAAATATTTAAAAAGAAAAATAAAGAAGATTAAATCAACCATAAACCTTAAATATTCTTAACTTTTTACTAAAAGCAGATGCGTGAGTAGTTCAGTGGTTAGAATACAAGGTTGCCAATCTTGTGACCCGAGAATCTTTTAAAAGATCGGGAATTCAAATCTCGGCTCGCGCATTTAATTTTCTTTTATTAGAAAATCCAATATAAGAGATATACCTATTTACATATCTTTTAGGTATGGTTAATTCGTATTGAGTCCTAGAAGGTAATTTCTTTCTCCTAATATATACTTTATTACCAATCTCAAAGTTTTTAAGAATTAGAGAAACTTGATTTATCATTTCTTTCGACGTAAGACACAAAACTATACGGCCGTCCTTCTTATGACAACCATCCGTATCAACTATCCCTCTCGTAAAAGAGATTAGAAATTTATCAGATAACGAATCTAACTGCCTTTTTATATGAACGTCATAGGTTTTATTTGGATATATATTCAAATATTCTTTTATCATCCCATATATATCTTTTGAATAAAATTCAATAGTTAAAGAATTTATATTGCTTCTAACATATTGTCTTGCAATTTTATTAAAGTTTTTCCTAATTAAACCCCTTATATACTCTGCATAATCTTTATCATCAACTGCATGAAGAGAGATTGATATTTTATAGTGGCTATATTTTTTTTCAAAAATAAAACTCCCGTCTCCAGCAAATATACCCAAAAATTCTCCTAAAACTTCATCATCTTCAGGTATTCTCGCCTTCTGATATTTTCTACCTTTTATTTTTTTATAATGATAATATATAGTCGATTTTCCAACATTTAGTCTTTTTGAAATTTTTGGTATAGAAACATCGTTTTCAATAAGTCTTATTATTTCTCCTCTTTTTTTATGAACCATACATCTAATAAGCTAAACTCCTTTATAAACTTCACGCGCGTGTAGAAATCCTTGCAATGCTAGAAAGTTTTAAGCAGAAATTCATAATATTCACTACCTGGGCACTATTTTGCCTTCTCTAATTTCATACCTCTCAGAAAATCTTGATTTAATTATTTCATTAAACTTTTTTATAACAATTATCGCATCCTCTTCAACATCTTCAATCTCAGACGGGTGAATGTATTTATTCCTAATAGTTCTAATTTCATCTAAAAGATTATAGGTATCCTTTGTAATTAACTGCGCCTTCAGCAAAAATAACAATCTCCTATAGTGGTTAAATCCCTTATTATATAACTCCTTTTCTGAGATTTGTTTTTCATTTACAAAAAACTTTAAGTAATCTGACAGTTCCATACAAAATCTTTCTGCTGCTATCCCTATCATTGAAACTGTCGCATGAAATAAACCAAATTCATAACATCGTCTAGCCTCTTCCATCAAATTTGTATAAAAACCAACCTCCATAGTAATATAAGGAGGCAATTTTCCTTGTCTATCTACGATACTAGGAACTAGTGAAACAAGATGGTTTCTAACCGCTTCTTCAACTCCTTCTCTCATTCCTTGATTGATTGAATTTGAAGTAAAATCAAATCTCGCAAGTTTTTTCATAATCAATAAGGAAAGTAAACAGTTATTTAAATCTAATGTTAAATATACAGCCCTTATTTAGAAAAAAGAAGAAATAAAGGTTTTACATTGAAAATCTTTGAGCTATTAATTCACAATCGACGCAATCACTAGCCTCACAATAAAAATATAGAACTTCGTCGTCATCTTCGTAAGGATCTGGTATTTCCATATATACAACATCCACAGAATTAGAAGCCAGATTTCCGACATATCTCTCTTCTTCGACTACAACTCTATCGTTGGCGTCTGTAACTTTGCATGTTACATAAATGTGCTTGGCTTCAACATAGCCATAGTTATAAACATTGAAATAAATTAGTATCTCATCTTCGTCGTATTCATTATAGTAATAATCCCTAAAACCTGCCGTTACTAATGCTTTTTCCTCTGGGCATTCTTCACAAATTTCACATTGATATTCTATAGGGTCAACAATTGCGCTTCCTGTTAAACCACATCCAGTTAAAAACAGAACCCCTACCAATAAACAAATAACAAATAATGTTTTATTCATTCTTACACTCCTTATTTACATTAGTTTTGTAGATGAAAGCCTATTAATAAATTTATCGATTATCTTAAATAATTACTTTCAGAATTAAATTCTCTCGGCTCACACATTTCAAATCCTTTATAAACGTCTAATTCTCCAAAAATCTTATGAAATCTAACTGTTGGTACGGAAGATGTCTTTTCCTTAGTTGGTACTGCGACAAAGGAACTTGTAAATTCTGTTATAGATCAACAATAAAACATAAAATAAAACATCCAAAAAAAGCAAAAAGATCTTTAGCTTCTTTAATCGTAGAAACCCTTCTATGTAAAAACCTAAACTGGAGAATAGAATTCTTAACCGGAGGGTACAAGATATACACTCCAAAAGAATTAGAAAACATCTTAAAATTAATAACCTCAGTCTACAAAGAAAAGATATGGATAAATCTAGGAGTAATTGAAAAACAAGATTTAGAACTTTTCAAACCATACATAAAAGGCATAGTCTCTTCTATAGAGACAACAAACACAAAACTTCATTCTGAAATCTGTCCAGATAAACCAATTAAAAACTATGAAGAAATGTTCAAAAACTCTAAAAACCTAAAAAGAAGTATAACAATAATCATAGGCTTAGGAGAAACAAAAGAAGACTTCAAAACTTTAAAAGAATTCATAAAAAAATATAAATTAAACAGAATAACTTTCTACCCATTAAAACCAATAAAAACAACTATATATGAAAATAAAGATGGTCCTCCTAAAAAAGAATATTTCTGGTGGATAAAACAAACAAGAAAAGAATTTCCTAATTTAGAAATAATCGCAGGCACAACAGCAAGAAGATACAAAGAAGTTCCAGAACTAATACAAGCAGGTGCAAACGCATTCACTAAATTCCCAGCAACCAAACTATTCGGTTCAGAACAAGCAAAATACATTCAAAAAAGTTTAGGAAAACAACTAACAAGCAATTTAACTAAATTACCTAAAATAAACTGGAAAAAACAAATTAACGAATTAGATTCTAATTTATTTTCAGAAGAATTTAAAAAAGAA
>CAYFGV010000005.1:0-18781 GCA_964342845.1 Candidatus Woesearchaeota archaeon | reverse complement strand
TAAAACCTAACTCTTTTATGCTAAAAAAACCAAAATTCAAACAATCTTTCCTAGATCATTATAAAGAATTAACTAATCTAAAAGAATTCATAAAATACTGTGAAAAGCCGCCGAGAAAATCATTCAGAGTAAACACATTAAAAACAGATATTAAAAAAATAAAAAACAGATTAAAAAAATATAAACTAACTCAAACACCCTGGTGTAAACAAGGATTCTATTTAGAAGGAAAAACAGACCTAGGCAATCTAATAGAACATCAACTAGGATATATTTACATCCAATCTTCTACATCTATGCTACCTCCAGAAGTTCTAGAAATAAAAGAAAATCAATTAATATTAGACATGGCAGCATCTCCTGGCTCAAAAACAACACAAATAGCAGCTTTAGCAAAAAATACAGGCTTAATAATAGCAAATGATATTTCAACAAAAAGATTAATACCTCTAGCAACTAATTTACAAAGAAATGGAGTTTTAAACACAATAATATCCAAGCAACACGGAAGATTTTTTAAAAACCTAGAAGCAGATAGAGTACTATTAGACGCACCTTGTTCAGGAACAGGAATAATAAGAAAATCTCCTTCAACACCAACAGAGTGGAGTGTTAACCTAGTTAAACAATTAGCAGGAATCCAAAGACAATTAATTAAAGTTGCTTTTCAAAATCTTAAAAAAAATGGAATCTTAGTTTATTCAACTTGCTCTTTAGAACCAGATGAAAACGAAAAAGTAATTGAAAATTTATTAGAAACCTATAAAAACGCAAAATTAGAAAAAATAGATATAAAAGGTTCTGAACCTATAACAGACAACAAAGAAATTAAAAACAAATGTTTAAGAATCTGGCCACAAGATTATGATACAGATGGCTTTTTTGTAGCTAAAATAAGAAAATGCTAATCTACAACAAAAAAATAAATGAAAAAGAAATAATAGAAGATATAACTAAAAAACCTTCTCTTAAAAACATAGAAAAATCCTTCTTAAAAAGAAAAATAAAAGAAAATTTAACCAAAGACAAAAAAACATTAGGCTTTCTCTCTAAAGAACACTCAAAAAGATCTAAAACATACAAAGATTTCATAAAAGAAATAAGAAGACAAGCAAATTTAGCCCACGGAATGTTCCAAAAAAAAGGAAAAAACATTTTAGAAACACATTCCTCTACAAAAGAAAGACTAAAAGATTATCCTTATATTTACAAACAAATCTTCAAAACCACCAAAAAACCAAATTCAATCATAGACCTAGGTTGCGGATTAAACCCATTCTCATTAAAATATACAAACTTAAAGAACATAACCTACTACGCATATGACTTAGATACTTCTTTAATTAAAAAACATCTAAAAAATGTAAAAGCTAAAAACCTAGACTTACAAATAGAAAAAAATATTCTAAAACTACCAAAAGCAGACCTCTGCCTAATGTTCAAATTCTTAGATTCTCTAGAAAAACCAAAAAAATACACAGAATTTATAATAAAAAATCTAAAAGTTAAATTTTTAGTAATCTCTTTTCCATTAAAAACTCTAAAAAATAAAAAAATGACAACCCAAAAAAGAGGTTGGTTAGAACAAATGCTTAAAAGATTAAAATATACTCATAAAACTTTTAAAACAGATAATGAAATATTTTACATAATAAAAAATACATCACAATAAACTATTTAAATAACTTATTTAAAAGAGAATCACATTATGAGATGTCCTTTATCTGATTATTGCTCAGAAATATCAGATCAAAAAACCATAAAATACAATGGCGTATCTGTAACAATAACACCTAATTCGGTTAAAGTAGAACCTACAAATGGAGAAGGAGGCATAGAAAGATTAGTTCTAAGCAAAGATGGAAGAGTTACATACTCTAAAAATAATGTGAAGCTTCCAAAATTAACACACAACAACTCAAAACAAAATATAATGTACACAGAAAGAGGACCTAAAATTAGATCAGACTATCTCCTCCAAGCAATGAATAACGCTCTAGAAATCCTCAAAATAAATAAAAACTCTTAAATAAAACCTTAACTTACTCAAAAACTATGAATACACCATCAAAAGCTTATTATGATTTACTAGAAGGTATAAAAGAATTAGAAGAATCTTTAGCAAGAAAAAAAGACGACAGAGAAATTAAACGCCAAGGACTAATAGAACACATCCTAGAAAAACAAGAAGAACTTCTAACACCAGAAGATTGGGCTATATTCCACTCTCAAGAAGATCCAAAACCTTTAGAAGAATTAGCTTCAAACATAATGACATATTTCTCAGGAAAAGAATGGTTTTTAGTTTCTTACAACATGAGCTCAGAATCTACAGAAACAACAGTTGGCACATTATCAAAACCAGAATTAAGTATTAAAAGATACCCTGTAGGAAAACCAAATTTAATAATTAGTACTAAAGAATCTTACTTAGAAAGAAGAATAAAAAGAAAAATAGGAATTCCAGGAAGTCAAATTGATCGCCAAGAAGGTGAAAATATAGCAATTCCTGCTAATTATATTCAAGGCCTTACTTTTAAAAATGGTATTTATAAAAAAGATCATGTCTCACTTATTGCAGGAGATAAAGCCTTAGTATTAGAAAACCTAGCAGAGATAACTAGAAACGACGAAGTAAAAAACGCAAACACACCCAAAGAACTATACAATATATTCCAAAGAGAAGTAGAAAAAACAGAAAAGAAAGGAAATTATTCCAGCAAAAAACACACCCATCACCCTCATGGAACAGAAAAAAGATAATCTATTTACTCTTCTCAACCCAATTTTTATTAACTTTCTCTAAAATTTTAATCAACTTAGGATTAAGCTCTTTCCACAATTTAACAGAATCATCTATAAACTTACTCTCCATCTTCCTATCTTTAGTCAAACCAACCAAAGTATTCATACTAACCAAAGCCATAATCTTCTCCAACATCTTCATTATCTCATCTTTATCATCAAACATCTGACTTTCAGTAACACCAGGCAAATAATTAGGATTAGGCATAATCAACCCATGTAAATAATTAATCCAACTCCCATATAAATCTAAAATACGACCACAAACCATCCTAGACAATTTTTCACTAACAAACTTCTTCTCTAAAACAAAATCCTTAATAAAGAATATTCCGTCTAACTCATCCAAGCTAGCCTTAAAACCTAACTCTTTTTTCATTAAAGAAAATTTCTCTTCAAATTCATTAACTAATTCATTTTTCATAAAAATTAATACTACAAAACCCTTTATATACTTTACTAAGCCCCTGAATACTTCCCAATACCATAAGAAAACTTAACTAAATTATTATAAATTAGAGGTTCTCTCAGCAAATACTTGAGTGGATAAGCTATACAACAAATCCCTGCTAAATCCAACCCCTTATCAAACAGATCAATCTCAGTTTCTATACTCCTCAACAAAAACCCACCAGAAACAAAAGCCAAGCATTTCATCCCCTCAAATACAAGTCCAGACTTATCTTCTGAATAATCCATCATAATAATTAGAAACCCAATATCTTTTAATACTTTTTCCTTTTAAAATTTGAATGCCTAAATTCATAATAGTTACTGGAGGTGTTCTTTCTGGATTAGGCAAGGGAATAGCCGCAGCCAGCATAGGTCACTTACTCTCAGAAAACTACAAAGTTGTCCCAATAAAACTAGATGGATACCTAAATGTAGACCCTGGAACCATGAATCCAATCGAACATGGGGAAGTCTTTGTATTAGATGATGGCGGAGAAGTTGACATGGACTTCGGACATTATGAAAGATACCTAAACATCACTTGTAAATCAAAATGGAACCTAACCATGGGGAAAATTTTTCAAGAAGTTAGAGAAAAAGAAAGAGCAGGAGACTACTTGGGAAAAACAGTCCAATTCATTCCTCATGTTGTAAACCTAATAAAATCAAAATTCTTAGAAATATCTAAAGAAGAAGATGCAGACATAACGTTAATCGAAGTAGGAGGCACAATAGGAGACATAGAAAACGAACTATACATTGAAGCAGTTAAACAACTAAAAAAAGAAGTAGGCCAAGAAAATATTCTCTACGTTCACCTAACTTACATACCTATCCCAACAAGTGTTAACGAACAAAAATCAAAACCAACCCAGCAAAGTATAAACCTTCTAAGAAGCAAAGGCATAGAGCCAGATATAGTCATAGGAAGATGCTCTCAAATAATCGAAGATAAAATCAAAGAAAAAATCTCAATCTTTGGAGGAATTAAAAAAGAAGCAGTAATCACAGGCTTAGACGTAGACTGTATTTATGAAATACCTTTGATATTTTACAAAGAAGGAATTCTAGACATAATAAACAAAAGATTAAATTTAGATGCTAAACCATCATTAAAATGGAAAGAATTAACACATAACTTAAAAAGTCCAAAAAAAGAGATAAACATAGCAATAGCAGGAAAGTACACAAAACTAGCAGATTCTTATGCTTCAATAAAAGAAGCCTTGAACCATTGTACAGCAAACCTATCCTGTAAAATAAATCTAGACTGGATAGAAACAACCGACCTAAAAAAAGTTCCAGAAAACATCCATGGAGTTATAGTCCCAGGCGGCTTTGGCTCTAGAGGTTTTGAAGGAAAAATAAAAATAATTGAATATGCAAGAAAAAATAAAATTCCTTTTTTAGGGTTATGCCTTGGTATGCAACTAGCTGTAATTGAACATGCAAGAAATGTCTCAGACTTAAAAAATGCAAACACAACTGAAGTTAATCCAAACACAGACCACCCAATCATAGACCTCCTTCCAGAACAAAAACAAGTATATAAAAAAGGAGGAACCATGAGATTAGGAGGTCATAATATAAAAATAAAAGAAAATACAAAAGCACATCAACTACTAGGAAATTCAACAAGAAGAAGATTCCGTCATAGATATGAAATAAATCCAAAATACCTTGAAACACTAGAAAAAAACAGTCTGATAATCTCAGGAAAAGCTCAAAACCAAGACATAGCTCAAATCATTGAACTAAAAGATCACCCGTTTTTTATGGCAACTCAATCACATCCAGAACTAACCTCAAAATTAGAAACACCAGATCCTTTCTTCCTTGAATTCATAAAATCAGCTTTAAAAATAAAGAAAATGCAGCATAGGGTTCTAATTATTGGTTCAGGAGGAAGAGAACATGCTTTAGCCTGGAAACTAAAACAAAGTGAATTTGTTGAAAAAATATATTGTGCCCCTGGAAATGATTCTATGAAAGATGTAGCCACAATAATCCCTTACATAAAACCAGATGATTTTGAAAATATAGCAAATTTCGTTAAAGACAATAACATAGCCTTAACAATTGTAGGTCCTGAAATTCCATTAGTTAAGGGAATAGTCGACTACTTCCACAAAAACAAATTAGTTGAACAAGGCTACCTAATCTTCGGACCTTCAGAAAAAGCAGCACAATTAGAAGGAAACAAAGCATTTGCAAAAGAGTTTATGAAAAAATATAATATCCCTACAGCAGACTTCAAAACATTCACAAATCCAGATAAAGCAAAACTCTACATATGGGAGAAAAAAGCACCAATCGTAGTTAAAGCATCTGGCTTAGCAGCTGGAAAAGGAGTTATTGTTTGTCAAACAATAGAGCAAGGCTTAAATGCAATAGATAAAATAATGGTAAAAAAAGAATTTGGAGAATCAGGAAACCAAGTGGTTATAGAAGAATTTATACAAGGAGAAGAAGCAAGTATTTTGGCTTTAACAGATGGAAAAACAATAAGAACATTGATTTCTTCTCAAGACCACAAAAGGGTTTTTGATGATGACAAAGGCGAAAATACAGGGGGTATGGGAGCATACGCACCAGCACCAATAGTAACACCAGAACTATTAAAGAAAGTTTACGAAAAAATCTTAGCTCCAACAATTCAAGGAATGCAAAAAGAAAACATCCCGTTCAAAGGATGTTTATACGCAGGCCTAATAATCAAAGACAATGAGCCAAAAGTAATTGAATATAATGTAAGGTTAGGTGATCCAGAAGCACAACCTGTTCTATCTTTACTAGAATCTGATTTATTCTTATTATTAAAAGCCTGCATAAAAGGTAACTTAAATGAATCTCAAATCAAAAACAAACCAGGAGCAGCTTGTTGTGTTGTAATGGCCTCGGGAGGATATCCAGGAAAATATAAAAAAGGAAAAATAATATCTGGTTTAGACCAAATAAAAACAATGAAAAACATACAAGTATTTCACGCAGGAACAAAAATTAAAGATAACCAATTTGTAACAAATTCAGGAAGAGTACTAGGTGTTACAGGTCTAGGAGAAAATATACAACAAGCAATCAATAACACATACCAAGCTGTTAATAAAATCTCTTGGGAAAACTTACACTATAGAAAAGATATTGGGAAAAAAGCCTTATAAAATGGTTAAAAAAATAATAACAGAATCAGGAAGAACATTCAATGAATTCTGTCTCCTGCCAGATTATACAAAAGAGAATTGCACAATACAAAACATAACTCTTAAAACAAAATTAGCAGAAATAAAACTGAAGATCCCGTTCTTAAGTGCTGCAATGACTTCCGTAACAAATTACGAAATGGCACTAGCTTTAGGAAAAGAAGGAGGCATAGGGATATTACCTGCACGCCTATCCATAAAAGAACAAACAAACATAGTTAAAAAAATCAAAAACTATGAAATGCATTTTGTCGAAGATCCTGTTAGAGTGAGAGAAACCACGACAGTAGAATATGTTTTAAAAAAAATCGAAAGACATGGCCACTCAAAAATTCCAATAGTTGACAAAAACAACACATTCCTAGGCATGTTTACGCTACAAAACTACTGGGAGTCTTCTAGTATTCCAGAAGACAAAGCAACAAGCATAATGTTAACACCAGAAAAATTACCTTATACAAAAAATCCAGATATTACAATAGAAGAAGCAAAAAAACTCTTTGAAACAACTAAAGAAAAATATTTAATAATCCTAGATAAACAAGATAGATTAGTAAAATTAGCATTCAAAAAAGATATAAAAGAAATAAAAATTGGCTCAGCAATATCAACTTATCCCGGATGGCAAAAAAGAGTTGAAGATAATATTAATGCAGGAGTAGATTTAATAGTCATAGATACTTCTGATGCATATAATGAATTCACAGAAAACGTTTTAAAAGAATATAAAACAAAACACAAAACACCAATATGCGCAGGAAATATAGTAACTAAAGAAGGAGCTCTCTTCTTAATGGAAAATGGAGCAGATATTGTAAAGGTTGGTATGTCCTCCGGATCAATATGTACAACACAAAGAGAAAAAGCAGTAGGAAGATCCCCTATGACAGCTTTAATAGAAGCAGATAAAGCAAGAAAAGAATTTTACAAAAAAACAGGAAAATATATCTCTCTAATAATAGACGGTGGAATCACCTCAGCAGCAGATATTATAATAGCATTAACAATTGCAGATGCTGTTATGACCGGTTCTTACTTCAACAAATTCTACGAAGCAGCTGGGGAGAAATTTAATGAAGCAGGAAAAGAAACAAGGATAGAATCAGAAATGAAAACAGTTGCAACATGGGGAGAAGGATCAGAAAAAGCTCAAAACTTAGACAGGTACAACCAAACCAAAAAAACATTTTTTGCAGAAGGAGTAGAAGGAACAGTTCCATATAAGGGTCGGTTAAAACCAACACTTAAAGCAGACATAATGAGAATAAAAGCTGCATTATCTAACACAGGATGTCAAAACTTAGAAAAACTTAGAGAAAGAGCTGTAATAGAATTAATTTCACCACACTCAAGCAAGATCATAAGTGAAACACACAACATAACAAAAGGAGGATAAATTAAAATGCCAAATACAATTGTCATGGGAACCCAATGGGGTGATGAAGGAAAAGGAGCTCTTATTGACAGGCTAGCAGAAGAACACGATGTTATTGTCAGATATCAAGGAGGAGCAAATGCAGGTCATACAGTAATTATTAAAGGTGAAAAATACGCACTCCATATCTTACCTTCTGGTGTTTTAAGAGAAGATAAAATAAACATCATAGGTAACAATGTTCTAGTAGATCCTATTAAAATTTTAGATGAATTAGGAGGATTAAAAAAAAGAGGAATCACCGTAACACCAGAAAGACTAAGAATAAGTAATAGAGCCCACGTAATCTTAGAATATAACAGAAAACTTGATGCTGCAAAAGGTGGAAAGATAGGGACAACAGGAAGAGCAATAGGTCCAACTTATGCAGACAAAATGGACAGAATTGGAATAAGGGTCTGTGATTTATTTAACGGAGATAAAAACCTAAAAGACAAACTCCAAGAAAATCTTGAACTCAAGAATCATATCTTAGCATTCTATAATGCTCAACCTATCTCTCTAGATTCAATCCTAAATCCTCTTCTAAAAACCAGAGAAGAACTATTTCCATTTGTATGTGAAGATATTAAAGGCATTATATATGCACATAACGGGTCTATTTTAGCAGAAGGAGCACAAGGAGCAATGTTAGATATAGATCATGGAACATATCCTTTTGTAACGAGTTCAAACCCGACAATAGGCGGATTCTATACAGGTACTGGTTGTGGAAAAATAAAGTTCGATGAAATAATAGGTGTGCTAAAAGCATACACAACAAGAGTAGGTAATGGACCTTTCCCAACAGAACTTGAAGACGAGACAGGTGAATTATTAAGAAGGCAAGGGGACGAATTTGGAACAACAACCGGAAGACCAAGAAGATGTGGATGGTTAGACTTAATGATAGCAAAAGAAGCAATAGGATTAAGCGGAATTACTTCTTTGTGTCTAACAAAACTAGATGTCTTAAGCGGAATAGATTATTTAAATATTTGTGGAGCATATACTGTAGACGGAAAGCCTCAAAATTACTTCCCTGTAGAAAGATTAGAACAATGCAAACCAACATATATGGAATTGAAAGGGTGGGATCAAAATATTAGAAACGCAAGAAAATTAGAAGACCTTCCTAAAGAAGCAAAAAACTATGAAAGATTAATAAAAGATTCATTAGCTACACCAGTAAAATACATCGGTATCGGCCCAGAAAGAGATCAAATGATAATTAAGGATTAAATTATTAAGGAGATTAATAAAGGAAATCGCATGCATAAGACAATCCAGACATTAAAATATACTTTAAACCTCAACAATATTTAAAACTATTTCTTTCTTCTTTTTTTCATGAACATAGGAATAACAGGCACATACGCATCAGGAAAAGATACAGTAGCTGAAATTCTAATAAAAAAAGGTTTTTCACACCACTCCTTATCAGATATTCTAAGACAAGACCTCAAAAAAATAAATAAAAAACTAACAAGAGAAAATCAAATAAAACTAGGAAACCAATTAAGAGAAAAATTTGGTTCAAACATTCTAGCAAGAAGAGTATTAAACAACTTAAAAGAAAACAATATTATAACTTCCATAAGAAACACAGAAGAAGCAAAATTCTTAAAAAATAACCTAAAAAACTTCCACTTAATCTACGTAGACGCACCATTAACTATGAGATATAAAAGAATAAAAATAAGAAAAACAGAAAGAGATAACCTAACATTCGAACAATTTAAAATCTTAGAAAATAAAGAACTAAAAGGAAGTTCTCACCAACAACATTTACTAAGAGTAAAACAACAAGCAAATATAATCTTAATTAATGACAGTTCCTTAGAAAATTTAATTCAAAAAATAGAAAAAATAACCAAAGACTTAATAGAGAAAATAGAACCAGAAAGACCAGGCTGGGACACTTATTTTATGAATATAATAAAAACAATTGGAGAAAGAGGTACATGTGACAGAGGAAGGTCAGGCGCTATAATTGTAAAAAACAAAAGAATTCTTTCAACAGGATATGTAGGTTCACCAGCAGGATTAAAACATTGTGACGAAGTAGGCCATTTAATGCACGAAGTAATAAACCCAGACGGTCAAGTCTCAAAACACTGTATCAGAACAACGCATGCAGAACAAAACGCAATTATTCAAGCAGCAAGGCACGGCATCCCAATAGAAGGATCAACACTATACTGTAAGATGGAACCATGTTTCGTCTGTTGCAAAATGATTATCAACGCAGGAATAAAAAGAGTAATCTGTGAAAAAAGATATCATGCAGCTAAATTAACAAGAGAATTCTTCAAAAAGGCAGGAATCACACTAATAGCTTTAAATGAAGAAACAGAAACCTACAAAGATATGTAGAAACATTTAAAAACAAATAAACAAAAATAACAACATGTTCAAAAAATACGGCATACTAGGAATAATATTAATAGTTTTAACACAACTAAACTTCATCTTTAAAATAGAACCTTTTGCATCATGGTATTTCCCAATAATTTGGTTAGGTTACATCTTAGTAATAGACGCATTAATTTACAAATTAAAGAAAAGCTCTCTAATAAGCAATAGATTCTACACTTTCATTGGTTTATTCATCTTATCAGCTTTCTTCTGGTATATATTTGAATTCCTAAACACTTTCGCAGTTAATAACTGGACTTATATAGGAACAGAAGCATTAGGACAATCAAGAACATTATTTGAATACATTTCATTTGCAACAGTTCTACCTGCTTTATTTGAAACATCAGAATTAATAAGAGCTTTACACTTATTTGACAATAAAAAATTAAAAAAATCTCATAAAATAACAAAAACATTCCTATACATAATGATGACTGCAGGCATAATTTCATTTTTCCTACCATTCTTCCTACCAGCATTCACATTCCCGTTAATCTGGCTAAGTTTCTTCCTAATCTTAGATCCAATAAATTACTTACACAAACAACCAAGCATAATACAACATTTAAAAGACAAAAAACTAGCAATACCTCTATCTCTTTTATTAGCAGGAATAATCTTAGGATTCTTTTGGGAATTCTGGAATTATTGGGCAACAGTAAAATGGACATACACAGTCCCTTATGTTGGTTTCTTTAAAATATTTGAAATGCCTATTTTAGGTTATCTAGGATATTTCCCTTTTGCTTTTGAATTATACGCAATGTATTGGTTTGTTAGAAGTTTATTTATAAAAAAAGAAAGCTTATTAGTCAAATAAATCAAAAAAGTTATAAACACTTTCTACCTCTTTATTTTATGTATTTTTCCACAGGTCTGGACTTCATAATTAAAGACTTTCTTGAAAGAGAAGAAAAAAGAAACGGCTCTGGAAAGACAGAATATAATATAAAACTAGAAGAAGAAAAAGAAAAAAGAGAAACTCCAAGTGGCTACATAATGCATGTATACGTATAAAAGCTAGTTCTTCTCTTTCAAATAATCCAAAATCCCAGCAACTAAAATAGGAAAAGCAACAGTAACATCACACCTTAGATCACAAACTAAACCTTCTTCAGCAACCTTGCCCCAAGACTTAGCTTCTATAATCTGCATACCACTCACACCTCCATGCTCAGGTCTATCCATTGTAATTTGGATAACATATTTCAAAGAATTTCCAGAAGCCTGCATCATCCCAGGAACAAAATGCTTAGGAACACCACCACCTAAAATTAACATACCATAACTTTTATCATCTCCCCAAACAACATCCATAAAATCTCTTATATCCCACTGACAATTTATCTTCAACCCATGATTCTGTGAATAAACCCAAGCATGAAAACCTAACATAGAATCAGTAATTGAAGGACAGTAAATATCAACATCCATATCAGCACAAGCTTTCAAAATAGAATTCTCATCTTTAATAAGCCCACCCAACTCTTTCAAGAACTCTCTAGGAGACATCTCTTCTTGCTTAATTTTATCAAAAACCTTCCTTAACTCATCTTCTAAATTAGAATAAGCATCTTTATCTAAAAAAACATCATAAATCCTAATAACATTCTTCCTATGCAGCTCTCTATCATCACATCCAAGTTCACCTTGATAATGTTTAGCACCAAAAGCCTCCATTAAATCATGAGTCAAAATAGCTCCTGTAAATAACATACAATCAACAGCTCCAGATCTAATAAATTTAACAAAAACCTCTCTCATGCCACCAGAGATCAAAGCACCAGCAGCAGAAACAAACTTATAACAGCTCTTATCTTCCATCATCTTCTTATAAACCTCAAAAGCCTCTCCTAATCTCTTACCATTATACCCTGATTTAGCAAATTCTTCTAAAATCCCTTTAACACTCATCCCAGAATCAACCTTCATCCTAACAGGGCTTCTTGAACCTTTAAAACACTTAACATGCTCATCCATAGTAAGTTCCAGAAAAAATAAGTATTTATAAATCTATCTTTCCCAGTAAAAAAGTGCCATCAGAACAAAAAGTATAATCTTTTGCAAATTCCTCAAAATAAGGTGCTTTCCTAGCTTCTCCAATTTGAACTCTCACTAAAGTATCCAAATTATAACCAGGATCCTCGGTTTTCTCAATAAAACGAACAACAAGATCTCTTGATCGTGCAGCAAAATATTCTTTCTCATCAGAAGATTCCACCCTAAAGTATAAAACCCTTCCCTCTAACATATTTATTAAGAAAAATCAAGAATTTATAAACCTAACTATATCCCAAAACTCTCAGAAAACTCTTTAAATTTCTTCAACTCAGTTAATTTTTTAATCCCTTTTTCAGTAATCTCATACTCCTTCCCACTCTCTAAAATAAAACCATTAGAAATCAAAAATTCCAAATATTCATTCATCTTAACATAAGATAGATTAGCCTTATACAACAAATGTGTGGGTTTTATTTTCCTATTTTGATAAACAACATTTAAAACAGCCTCCAAAATCTCCAATTTAGTCCTTTTCTTAGCCATTTTTCTTAATAATCCCTATAAACACCATTAACAATATTAAATAAGCAACCAACTGTAAAAATTCACCCAAAACATACAACCAACCACTAAACTCAATAAGTGCAATCATCAATCCAGAAAATGCCAAAATAAAAAATGAATACATAACCCATCTCTTATTTCTAGTTTTATTCTTAAGAAAATTCAAATAATAATAAAATGCTATCAAACCCAACAATACAGTAGATATAATATAAAAAACTATATCTTCATGAATACTTGAAACAGCAGAAACAAAAATAAAATAAAAATACATTGGATAATATCTTCTCTTCATAGCACCAGCAACACTTAACAATAACAAAGTAAGAGCCATCAAAAACAACAACTTATACAAAGGGTACATAATAGTTTTAAGAGTAACACTCCAAGCAACTTGCTCTAATAAAAAAGACTGTACACTAACTATTCCTAATTCAACAGTCTCAGGAACTTCACGATAAACCATAATATTAGAAACAACCTTAAACAAATAAGAAAAACCTAAAGTTAAGAAAGCTACAGAAAAATAAAACTGGTTTCTTTGCTTTGTATGCTGATAAACCCTATAACTAAATAAAGCAATTAGCAAAGCAACAACTAAAGAAAACACTTCAAACAGAGAATCAACACCATAAAACCAATTAGGTATCAAACCATAGTATGCCATTATCTTAAAGTGGTGTAATTTTACTATATAAAGTTTACGGATTTGCAATATAGATTTTCCCTTCATAACCTATTTATAAAGCCCTCCCTATAAATCCTAATATGGAGGTGGAGTTAAGAATGGTGGAAAAAATAAGAAAAAAATTAAGACCTTACAAGAAAATGGGCTTAAGCAATGAAGAACTAGAATATTTAGGTAGAAAATACCTAGGAAAACAAAGATGGAATAATCAGAAATCAAAAATTGATGTTATAAAGTTTTTAACATTTTAATAATCAACCCTTTTTTAAAAACCAGCCAAAGACTGCCTAAAAACAGTCTTTAGGCACCTCCTTATCAAAATGTGTGGCATTATAGGTTATATCGGAAACAGAGACACAACTAACATTCTAATTGAAGGCCTCAAAAGATTAGAATACAGAGGTTATGACTCAGCAGGAATTTGTATTTCTTCAGAAAATAAATTAGAAATAATAAAAAGTGCAGGAAAGATATCACAACTACAAAATTCATTTAAAGAAATTAAACAAGGAAATTTAGGAATAGCTCACACTCGTTGGGCAACACATGGAGAACCAAACAAAATAAACGCCCATCCACACACAGATTGTAAACAAGAAATAACTATTGTCCACAACGGAATAATAGAAAACTTCTCCACTTTAAAAAAACAATTAATAGAAAAAGGACACATATTCAAATCAGAAACAGATTCAGAGGTAATAGCACATCTAATAGAAGAAAACTATACAAACAACATAGAACAAGCAGTTAAAAATACACTAAAAAGAGTAATAGGAACTTATGGTTTAGTAATCATCTCCAAAAAAGAAAACAAAATTATAGGAGCAAAAAAAGGAAGTCCCTTGATTATAGGTATAGGAGAAAATGAAAAATTTATAGCTTCAGATACATCAGCTTTTCTAAAACACACAAAAAAAGCAGTCTATCTCGAAGATAATGAAATAGCAACATTAACAAAAGACAGTTACAAAATAACAAAACTAAACGGAGATACAGTCAAAAGAGAAATAAAGCATATTCACTGGGAATTAGATTCCATAGAAAAAAACGATTTCGATTATTTCATGGAAAAAGAAATATTTGAACAAGCAGAAACCCTAAACAACAGAATAGCAGGAAGAATAGACAAAGACATCAGACTTTCTATAAAACTCCCAGAGAAAATAAACAGAATAATAATCACAGCCTGTGGAACTGCTTGGCATGCCGCCCTTATAGGAAAATACATAATAGAAAAGTATTGCAAAATCCCAGTAGAAGTTGATTATGCCTCGGAATTCAGATACAGAAACCCAGTTCTAACAGAAAATGATTTAATCATAGTAATAAGCCAATCAGGAGAAACAGCAGACACATTGGCCTCACTAGAATATGCTAAAAAATTTTGCACAACTTTAGGAATAGTTAATGTAGTTGGTTCAACAATCTCAAGAAAAGTTGACTCAGGTATTTTTATCCATGCAGGCCCAGAAATAGGTGTTGCCTCAACAAAAGCATTCACAGGTCAAGTAGCTTGTTTAATTCTACTAACCTTATATTTAGCAAGAAAACTAAATAAAATTGATCTTAAAACTTATGAATATTTAACGGAAGAAACCAAAAAAATCCCAGAATATGTTAAAGAAACTTTAAAACAAAAAAAACAAGTTAAGAAAATAGCAGAAAAAATTTATAATAAAAAGAATGCCTTATTCTTAGGAAGAGGAGTAAATTTTCCCGTTGCTTTAGAAGGCGCATTAAAATTAAAAGAAATCTCATATATTCACGCAGAAGGTTATCCAGCAGCAGAAATGAAACACGGACCAATAGCATTAATAGATGAAAATATGCCGGTAGTCTTTATAGCAAACAAAAACGACCCAATCTATGAAAAAATAATAAGCAACATGCAAGAAGTTAAAGCTAGAAAAGGATTAATAATAACAGTAGCCAACCATAATGACAAAGAAATAGAAAAAATTTCTGATTATGTTCTAAGAGTTCCAGAATCTCCAGACATTTTAAATCCAATAGTAAATGTTATTCCTTTACAATTATTAGCTTACTATACAACTGTTTTAAAAGGACATAACCCTGATCTTCCAAAAAATTTAGCAAAAGCTGTTACAGTCGAATAAACAAAATCTTTAAAAACTCCTACTTTTTCTTTAAACACATAGCGGGATGGAGCAGTTAGGAGTGCTCGTCGATATTATTAGAAAATATCTGATAATTGCGAAAGGCTCATAGAAGATCCTAATTGTCTTCGGGACACCCGGAGAGTGTAATATCATAAGATATTTGCTTGGGTATAGGTCGGAGGTTCAAATGAATGAAACTTATTGTTTCTTTCGGAAATTCCTTCTCCCGCTATATTTTTTAACAAAAACATAACTTTTAAAATAACTTAAAATTAAATTACACTTAATGAAATTCCCTAAACTCTCTTCAAAAGCAATCCTAGCTCCAATGGAAGGAGTAACTAATGTAGCTTTCAGACACTTATGCAGAGAACTAGGTGCAGGATTAACTACAACAGAATTCGTTAATTGTCATGCAATCCTAAACAAAGATAAAAGAATAGAAACAATGCTAAAAAAAGCAACAAATGAAAAACCTTCCTGTGTTCAACTTTTCGGCTCAGATCCAAACCTAATCCTAAAAGCAGCCCTAAAAATAGAAAAAGAATTTGATATAATAGATTTTAACTTAGGCTGTCCATCAAGAAAAGTAGTAAAATTAGACGCAGGCTCAGCATTATTAAAAAATCCCAAAAAAATAAAAGAAATTTTAACTCTATTGACATCAAACATAAAAAAACCAATAACAGCAAAAATAAGAATAACTAAAAATCTAAAACAAGTTATTTTAGCTTGTGAAAAATCAAACATCTCAGCCTTAACAATCCACGCAAGAACCCCTTCTCAAAATTATAAACAAAAACCAGACTGGGAAATATTCAAAAAAATAAAAACTTCAATACCTATTGTAATAGGAAATGGTGACATAAATTCTCTAGAATCTTATAAAAAATATAAAGATTACACAAACTACATTATGATAGGCAGATATGCATCTAGAAATCCTTTAATCTTTAAAGAAATTCAAAATAAAAAAACAAACTCGGATAAAATAAAATTAATTTTAAAATACCTAAAATTAGTAAAAAAATATAACTTAACAAAAGCTCATTATTTAGTAGAATTAAACATATTAACTAAAGATTTCTATAACTCTACAAAAATAAGAAAAAACATTAATCAATTAGATAACATTGATGAAGTTTTAGATTATTTTAAAAAATTAAATTAAAGAATATTTGTCTTCTGTCTTTTTTAAAAGACCAGATTCAACAAGATTAGATAAACGACCATCAAGGTCTTTTCTAAGTAATTTAACTTCATAATTTTCCTCAAAACATCTTTCACCATAACCATATGCAATATAAGCAAGAGGCAATTCAAGGCCTTTACCACCAGCACCACATATATCCAAAATAGCCACATACTTACCTACTTCTCTATTTAATTCTTCCCGGGTACCATCAAACCTATGTCCAGGATCAAACTTAGAAAAAAGCAAAATTTCAAGATCTTTCTTATCTATTGTATTCATTTTCACAAAAATTATTTATAATCAGGACCAAGAACACGATCTAACATTCGAAAAATAGATTCTCCTTCTTGTCTAGAATCAGAATCATATAAAGATTTATAACCACCTTGTTCTTCTTTATGAGCATCTAATACATCCTTAGTACTTAAATTCATTCTGTCAAAATCTAATTTATATTGTTTTATCATTTTATCAATTTCAAATAACACTTATTTATAAGTCTTACGAATTCATTTTTTCAACTATGTCTGAAGAAACACCGTAATGATCTGGTTTATATTGTTTTATAACCCTTGATATCACCAATTCTTCAAATCTTCTATAACCTTTAACTCCCAAATCATTCCTTAAATCATTATTACGTGTTCTTTGACCCCCAATCCGAGAACATAACCAAATATCACAGAATCCAAATCAACACCACCTTTAAGATTAGCACCGTTTTCAGATAAATGACCATTATTTTTAACACTAGTACGTACTTCAATACTATCTTTAGAATAAACCTCTCCAGAACGGTTTTCAGCAGAAACAAAAGACTCATCTTTCTCTAAGATTTCTACACCATTCTTCAATTCAGCATCATTATTTACCGCAAAGTTAACAACATTGCCATTAAGCTCTTTAGCTAATTTCCCTTTTCTCCAATCAAACCCACCGTTACAAGGAGCAGACCCAGTATTTCCATAGGGCCCAAAAATATTACATTCTTCTTGATTATAATTTGTCATTTTTCTTACTTTCCAGAGAGAACATCTATTTATAAACCTTTCTATTCAATCTCAAAAACATTTATAAACAAACAAAATCAACAAAACCATATGCCACGATCGCCTAATCTGGTATGGCACAAGCCTGGAATTTAAGTACAGCAAGCTTGGCCCTTCGGGGCATCCCGGTTCAAATCCGGGTCGTGGCGTATTTTAAAAACAACACTAGATTTAAATATAACTTGCACTTATATAATAACCCAATGCCGAAGAAGAAGAGAACAAACATAATTTTTGCCATATTTAAAGGAGTTTATTTAACAGCAAAGATCATTAGCTTAGGAACTTATCGCCTTCTCAAGAAAACAACTGAAACAAAACCAAAAAAAACTAAAAGAATAAAATCTCTTCCTACCATAGATCCCTTTAAACAAATTCATACAGAATCAGGAAATCTCCAAGATTTTGAAAACTTCTTAATCAACAAACCAAGCACAATAGGAATTATATTAGGAGCAAGAGGTACAGGAAAAAGCGCAATTGGAATGAGATTATTAGAAAATATCCACTCTCAAAAAAATAGAAAATGTTATGCTATGGGTTTCAAAGACCTTCCAAAATGGATAAAAGTAGTAGAAAACATAGAAGAAATAAAAAATAACTCACTAGTTTTAATAGATGAAGGAGGAATTTTATTCAGTTCTAGAGATTCAATGAAAAATGCAAACAAACTTCTTACAGAACTACTTCTGATTGCAAGACACAAAGACTTACAAATTCTCTTTATATCACAATCTTCAGCAAACCTAGAAATAAACGCAATAAGACAAGCAGATTATCTAATTTTAAAACCATCTTCTTTACTACAAAAAGACTTTGAAAGGAAAAAAATAAAAGAGATATACACAGAAATAGAAGAAAAATTCAA
>CAYFGV010000004.1:0-40462 GCA_964342845.1 Candidatus Woesearchaeota archaeon | reverse complement strand
TCAATTCTATGATAAAGCCCACCCCATCTTATTTGAATATCAAAAAGCAAAAAATCAAGAAAAACTAAAGAAAATTAAACCAGAAGAAAGAAAAAACCTAGAAAAAGACCTAGAAAACCTAGCAAAAGAAGATGCAAGATATGTGTTAAGCTTAGCCACAGAAGGACAATTAGGTTTAACATTTAGCGCAAGAACATTAGAACACGCAATCAGAACAATGAAATATTCAGAACTAATAGAAGTACAAAACCTAGCTCAACAACTCTATGACCAAGCCTCAGAAATAGCACCTTCACTAATAAAACTAACAGACCCAATAACATTTGAAAAAGAATTTAAAAGACCATTAGAAGATGATATGTATAAATTCTCAAGAAAGAACCTAAAAAGTCTGGTTAAAGAACACACAATGGAAAATTATTTTAACTCACCTCAAAAAGAAGTAAAATTAACAGACAGAGACCCTACTGACTTATATATAGTCACTGCAATCCTTCATAAATATTCAGAAGAATCTTGGGAAAATTGTTTTCAAAAAGCCCAGGAAATAGAAAGCTCAGAAAAAAGAAATAAAGAATTTTTCAGAAAAGTATTTGAACCACTAGGAAAACATGATTCCTTACCAAGAGAATTTGAAGAAGCAAAAGTATCCTATGAAATAATTCTAAGTGCATCTGCTTTCGCACAACTAAAAAGACACAGAATGTCAACCTTATTATCTCAAGACTATAATCCCGGACTAAGTTGCACAATCCCAGAATCAATAACAGAAACAGGCCTAGAACCAAGACTAACAGAAATCTGTGATCAAAGCTCAGAACTCTTCTGCAAATTACAAAAAGAATATGGAACAACTGTATCTTCTTATGTATTAACAAACGCACATAGAAGAAGAGTCAAACTAACCACAAACATAAGAGAACTCTACCACATATCAAGAATGAGACAAGATGAACATGCACAATGGGATATAAGAAATATAGCAAATCAAATGACATCTCTAGCTCAAGAAACAGAAGCAATCTCTTTAGCCCTCTTGGGAGGAAAACACGAATTTGAGAAAATAAAAGAAAATTTTTATAAAGACTAAAAATAAAATCATTCTATGTACATTCCAATAATACTAGCAATACTCTTAAGTTTACTACATCTATTCTCAGACTACTTCGCAAATCTAACAAAAAAATATTATAAACAACTTCTAAGTTTAAGTGCGGGAATTTTATTAACAATCATATTCTTAGAACTACTTCCCCAAATAATAGAAGGAACAAAAATTATAAATGATAAAGTATACATTTTCTTACTTTTAGGCTTCATTTCTTTCCATTTACTAGAAAAAGAAATTTGCCACCACATCCACAACAAAAAAATACTTCAAAAAGAAATAACAAATGTACACTCTCTAGCATTCTTTCTAGAACATTTCATTATAGGTGCAACATTAGTTTTATTAACAACAGCTATAAGCTTCATAATATTAATCCCATTCATCCTATTAACCATATCATCTTCAATTTTACTTCAAGTTATTCACAAAACATCAAAATCTAAAACCATAAAAATAATCTTAGCTTCTTCAACTACTATAGGTGCGTTAACAGCCACATTTATAACATTAAACCCTCAAATATACTATCCTTTATTCAGTTTTATAACAGGAACATTAATTTACATAGTAGCTCGTGACATAATCCCCCAAGAAGAAAAAATAGAAAAAACGTTCTTCTTTCTATTAGGAATACTTATAACTCTTTTCTTTCTATCAATCACACTATGGTAAAGAAATTTATACTATCAACACTTATAATTATCTCAATCCCTCTATTTATAATCTTATTAAACATAAATTCAACTTTCTACAATGAAATAGAAGAACACCAGGACTTAGACGACTTTTTCAACCAAGATCAACCTTTGTCAGACGATTACACAGAAAAAGAAAAAACACATCTACAAGAAATCAAGGATTTATTAGCAAAATCAAGCTATATAGTATCAATCACTTTCATACTTATAACATTATCATCCCTATTCTTAGTAAAAATAGAAAAAACAAAATTATTAAATTCTATATCAACAGGTACAACATTAACTCTAATAATCACTTTAATTTTCATTTTCCTCTCAACAATAGACTTCAGCAACTTCTTCACAGGATTCCATATTCTAACTTTTGAAACAAACAATTGGTTGTTAGATTCTTCTACAAAACTAATCCAAACATTCCCTTTAACCTATTTCCAAGAAATAATACAAAATCTTTTAACAGTAATAGTTTTCCAAGCAATAGCTTTAATTCTAATTTTAAAAATATTAAAAAAAGGAATAAAAAATAATTTTAACTAAGACGAAAGTTCTGCCTCTATTATCGCTTGAAAACTACTAAATGGCTGTGCTCCAGTAACTAGAATACCATTAACAAATGTTGCAGGTGTTCCTGAAACTCCGTACTGTGCTCCAGATGCCATATCATCGTTAACTTTCTCTGTATACTTTCCAGATTCCAAACAATCATTAAACTCTTCTGTATCCAATTCTAAATCAATAGCATATTGCTTCAAACTCTCTATATCTAGATAGTTTTGGTTTTCATATAGTTTGTCATGATACTCCCAAAACATTCCTTGGTCTCCAGCACACTCAGAAGCTTCTGCTGCATTTTGTGCATTTGCGTGGAAACTTAGCGGGAAATGTCTATAAGCAAACTTAACCATTCCAGTATCTACATACTCTGATTTTATAGATGGCAAAGTACCTGACCAGAAATTAGCGCAATAAGGACATTCAAAATCACTATATTCTATTACTGTCACAGGAGCATCTTCTTCCCCTAATATATTATCCTCTGAAGTCAACTCAATAACTACTACATCTTCTACGTCATCAACAGTATCATCTACATAAGTATCAGTATTATCTACGTAACTCAAGTATTCTCCAATATCGATCGGTTGTGCGAAAAAAAGCTCACCATCAGGAGATAAATAAGAAACAGTTTCTTCTCCAGCAATATCAAGTTCAACCTTATACAACCCATATTCTTCACTAACATCTAAAACCTCTGCTGTTACTTGTCCTGCAAGTAGTGTGTTAACAAAATCCTCTGTTGTTTCTGCAGCAACATCTTTTCCTATATCTTCGCCAGAAAAAACAGCCGCACCTGTAAACCCATCAGAAAAAAGAGATACTAAAAACAACACCAAAAGAACAGCACTAGCAATCTTCCAGTGATTAACTTTTTTCTTCACAGTTGGTTTTTGAACAACAGGCTCTTCAGCAACATCTTTCTTCACTTCTTCAGTCTTTTCTTCCTCTGTTCCTGCTTCTTTAGTTTCAGTCTTCACTTCTTCAGTCTTTGCATCATCTGTCTTTTCGTCTATATTCACTTCTATTTTATTTTCTTCAAAATTTTCCATCTAAACGAGAATTCACAAATCATATTTAAATCTTCCTATACAACCTATACAAAATGAAAAAACTAACAGCAGCTAAAGGAACACTAACTAACTGTGGCCAAGTCAATCCAATAAAAGCAGTTTCCCAATCCCTGTAAAATTCAACAAAAAACCTTAACACAGAATACATAAATATAAAACTCCAAAAGATAAACCCAGAAGGCAACTTCTTAATCTTATACAAATTCCATAAAACAATAAAAATAAAGAAATTCTTCAAACTCTCATAAATCTGACTAGGATGTCTTTTCCCATCAACACCTTCAAATTCAACAGCCCAAGGAACATCACTAATCTTCCCATATAACTCCCCATTAATAAAATTAGCAATCCTTCCAAAAGCTAAGCCCAAAGCCAAAGGAACACAAAATATATCTGCCATATCATAAAACTTAATATTTCTCTTCTTACAAAACCACAATCCAACTAAAACTGCCCCTATTAAACCGCCGTGAAATGCCAAACCACCATTCCAAACATAAAAGACCTCTATTAATCTACTAGAATAATAATCCAAAGCACCAAAAACATGAGCTATTCTAGCACCAACAATAACAGCAATTACTAGATAAACTAAAAAATCATAAACATCTTCCTTATTAATTCCTCTTTCTTTACCAAGTTTTGCAGCTAACCAACCACCAAATAAAAAACCAAGAACATATACTATCCCATACCACCTTACATCTAAGCCAAAAACACTAAATGCAACAGGATCCATATAAAAATATAAATAGAAACGCTTATAAACTTATCCAAAAAGTTTATATAAAGTAAAAAACAAATTTTAATTTGGAGGTGAATCCGAAAAATGAAAAAAATAATATTTACATTGTTCTTAATTGCTTTAGTAATAAGCGTAACTGCTTGTACACCAACAGAAACACAAGAAGAGGAAGATCTTGATCTAGATTTAGATGATGACATTGAATCTTTAGAAGATTTAGAAGAAAGTTTAGACCTTGAAGATCCAATAGAAAATGGAGACCTAGAACTATAATGAACCCACCACAGGAAATTCCAAAAGATGTAAAAGAAAAGTTTAAACAAATAAAAACAAAACTAGAAAAATTTAAAGAAAAAGCAGTAAAACAACACAAAAAAGAAGTTCTAGGAATATCCTTACTACCTCCAAAAGAAGATCAAAAAGACAAAATAAATGTTCTTGTTCTTTTAAATGATACAAACTCAGAACAACAACCAGATTATAAAATAAAAGACAAAGTTTCTCCTGAATTAATTAAAATAGCTAACTCTATAGACAAAAAAATATATTTAGAAATCCTTCTTGCTTCAGAATTAAAAGAAATGTGTTTTGATGGCAAATATGAAATATTACAATTAATTGCAATTGGAGCCCCTATATATGATCCAAATGAAATGTTAGCAGCTTTAAAAATATCAGAAGTTCACAAAACCATGGCTGTAAAGAAATTTGAAAAATATATTGTCAGTTATGTTGCTGCTGGTTCTTTATTCAGAGGTGAAAAAGCTAATGACATAGATGTATACGTTGTAGTAGACGACACAGACGTAAAAAGAATGTCCAGAATGGAACTAAGAGATAGATTAAGAAGAATGATGCTTGCAATGGGTGATGAAGCATCAATGATCACTCAAGTAAAAAAAGAGTTTCATATCCAAGTTTATATCCTTACAGATTTCTGGGAATCACTTAAAGAAGCAAACCCTGTTATTTTCACTCTATTAAGAGATGGTGTTCCAATATTTGATAGAGGAACATTTACACCTTGGAAATTATTACTTAAGATGGGAAGAATAAAACCTTCTCCAGAAGCAATTGACATGAACATGGAAGTAGGTGAAGGATTAATTAAAAGAGCAAAAGCAAAACTAATAAGTATTGTAATGGAAGATCTTTATTACGCAGCCTTAAATCCATCACAAGCTGCTTTAATGCTTTATGGTATAGCTCCTCCATCACCTAAAGAAACAGTAAAACTTTTACAACAAATATTTGTAAAAAAAGAGAAACTTTTAGAACAAAAATATATTGATATATTAGAAGAACTAAGGGTAACATTCAAAAAAGTAGAACACAGAAAATTAAAAGAAATACAAGGAAAAGAAGTAGATGACTTAATTATCAAAGCTGAAGATTATCTAAAAAGAATAAAGAAGCTATTCGATCAAATAAACAGAAAAAAAGAAAAATATTCAATAAGTAAAATACATAAAGATTCTACACAAATTATTGGAGATGTTTTATCAGGCATTAAATACAAAAATATGGAAACCGCTTTCAAAAAATACTGTGAAACTAACAAACTACCAGATTCCTTACCAAACATATTCAAAAGCATCCTAAAAGCTAGAAAAGATTTCCAAGAAAAGAAACTAACAAAAGCAGAACTAGATAGAATAAAAAGAAAATCATCCACTTTAATGAGAATATTAACAGAACACATACAAAGGTTAAGAAGAAACGAACTTGAAAAATGTACTATTAAATTCAAGTATAGAAAAGAAATTGGTGATTTGATCCTATTTGAAAAACAAGCGTTTATACTAACTAAAGAAGAAATCCAAAAAGCAGACATAAAAAATGATGAATTAGTTAATCTTCAAAAAGCAAATCCTGAAGAATTAGAAAAAGAGATAATTAAGATAAAACCACCTAAAGAACTAATTCTTAAATCTAAAACAATAGAATCTCTTAAAAAATTATTTGGAGATGTGGAAATTTTAATGAATTATTAAAAAAAGAAAAAAAATATTTTTTGACCTCAAAAAAGCTGTCATTAAGCTAATTCAACTTCAGAACCTACTGGCCAAACACCAAACATGTTGCCTACCCAATACTCACCAACTCCGTAAAAACGAGCTGTACCAGTTCCTTCAGCATTAACCATAATACCAGTTCCTTCAAAGTAAACAGATGCTGAGTTCACATCAGTTAAAGTTATTGTTCCTTCTCCTTCATACAAAGTAGATGAACCATCTTTAACTTTAACTCCAAAACCATCAACTTCTATAATACCTTCAGCCATAGAATCATGTACTAAAACATAACCATTACCTGAAACTACTATATCTCCAGTTCCAGAGATTTGAGCCCAACCATCACCGTTTGCTGTTAAAATTCCGTTTCCATTTAATCTAATGGCATCTGGAATCTCAGCAGAGTCAATGTAACTACCTAATATTAGCTCTTTCAGACTTCCTGCATTTACCGGAATAGTAAACACAAATAAAGCCAATACTGCTAATGCAAATACTTTATTCATTTTCATTTTGCTTTTAACCTCCCTTTGAATTTTATAATAATTATATAGAATATTTTGTTTATAAGCATACTTTCCAAAAACCCTTTATATGGCTTTATAGAGCTTTATAACCCTTGAAAAGCTTTAAGAAGAAAAAGGGTAATGAGCACTCCAACCATCCAAAATGCTTTCAAAAAATTTTAGATAATTCACTTATTGAAGAAATATTATAATCTGCTTTATCACAAATTTCTCCATTTCTATTAATAAATACAGTTTTCCATCCTAACTCTAATGGAGGGATTATATCTGTTGCCACCCCATCTCCAACCATTACAATTTCGCTCGGTTTGAGATCTTTTTTCTCAGATAATTTTAAAAATATTTCTTTTTGGGGTTTTTTGAACCCGACCTCAAAAGAAGCTATTATATCTTCAAACAAATCGCAGGGAAATAATTTTATAACTCTTTCTTGAGCATAACTATCTACATTTGTAATAATTGCAAGTAAGTATCCTTTCTTTTTCAAACTAATTAATGTTTCTAATACGCCATCATAAAGAAAAATATTTGAATGCGCTTTATAATAAAGATCTGATACTTTTTCTAAAATAGATTCGTCTTTTACACCCATAACTCTCATTTTTTCTAAAAATCTATCTTTATCGTTTAAACTTGACGATACTTCTGCTTCTCCTTTTTTCAAAATAAATTCTTGTAGTGTAATTGGCAATTTTGTTATTTTCAGAACTTCCTCATACAAATTAAATGGATAATCTGCAAGAGTTTGCCAAACATCAAAAGCTATTAATTTTACCATTTTATCTATTTTTCCACGAAAAACATTAATAAAACTTTCGGGGATACCCCTTTCCCAAGGAGTTTTATTAACATCTAAAATATGAAGATTGGGTCTCTGTCCCAAAAAAATATTCTGAAAGCCCATCTTTTATCTTAGATAACCTTTTCTCCATAAAATTATGGGAAATTAAACAATTATAAAACTATCGAAATCTATATAGAAATTATTCAAGTCAGTCTCTTTTAGAAAAAGTTATAAAAGAAACAAATATAAAATAATATATGTATCCATTTACTTTACCCGATTATAAAGGAAAAAGCATTATCAATCTAATGAGTTCTATTTCAAATAACTTTGAGAAAAAACATCGATATGTAGAACTCCATTCATTAGATTCTAAAGAATTAAAAAAATTCAAAAACATAGTTTTAATAGTTATAGATGGTTTAGGATACAATTATCTAAAAAAACAAAAAAACTCTTTTTTATTAAAACATCTAGACTCAAGTCTAACTTCTACATTCCTATCTACAACCGCATGTGCAAATACTGCTTTCTCCGTAGGTTACCCTGCACAACAACATGCACTTACAGCATGGGATATCAATTTAAAAGAAACAGGAGTAATTACAACTATACTACCCTTTATTCCTAGACATGGTAGTGAATCTTTATCTGATTCTGGATTTAGAATGAACCAAATTATGGATATTGAATCATTTCATAAAGGATTTAAAGGAAAGTGTTTTACGATAATCGATAAAAAACTCTCAAATAGTCCATTTACAAACTATGTTTCAAAAAATACTAAAATAATCCCAACAAAGACTTACAAGAATACTTTTACAAAATTAAAAAGAATAATAAAAAAGAAATCTATAACAAGAATGTTTCTTCATATTTACGTTCCAGAGCTAGATACTTTAGCCCACAAAAAAGGAATAAACAGCAAAGAAGTTAATAAGTTATTTCTAGACTTAGATAAAAAGATTAAAAATTTATCTAAATCAATTAAAGGCACAAACACTAAATTAATAATCACTGCAGATCACGGTTTAATTGACGCCTCAAAAGAAAACGAAATTTGGGTTGAAGATATAAAAGGATTAAAAGAATGTTTAACAATTCCTCTTGCAGGAGAACCAAGGGTAAGGGATTGTTTTGTTAGACCAAGTAAAACAAAAGAATTTGAAAAGATAGTAAAAACAAAAATGTCAGACTACTGCTGGTATTTCAAAGGAGAACAACTAATTAAAGATAATTTCTACGGATTAGGAAAACCAAATAAAAAATTATTTGATAGGGTGGGCGATTATGTTTTAATTATGAAAAAGAACTATATTCTAAGAGATAAACTTGCAAATTATAAAGCACCAAAGGAATTTCATAAAGGAAAACACGGAGGGATAAGCAAAGACGAGATTATTGTTCCCTTAATTCTAATAGATTGTTAAAAATTCTCCACCCAAAACCTTTATAAAACCCCAAAAACTCTAAAAATCCATGGAAGGAAAAATAGTAAACTTCAGAGGAAGCCACCATACAAAATATATGGACCAAATAATCATAAGTATTGATAATATAACCTCTAAAGAAAAAGCTAAACCACTTCTAAATAAACAAGTAACCTGGAAAACTCCTTCTGGAAAAGAAATTAAAGGAACAATAAGAAAAGAACACGGAAATAAAGGAGCAGTAAGAGCAAAATTCGAAAGAGGACTTCCAGGCCAAGCATTAGGAACAAAAGTAACAATATCACAATAATCCTTAAATACCTTCTCAAATTAAAAAAAATTCTATGTGTGGAATAATAGGTATAAGCAGCCAAGAAGAAATAGCAGACCAGATATATAACGGATTAATCTCTTTACAACACCGTGGTCAAGATTCAGCTGGAATAATCACTTACAAAACAAAACTAAACATAAAAAAAGGAAAAGGATTAGTACAAAACATTTTCAACCAAAAAAACATAAAAAGATTAAAAGGTAACTTAGGCATAGGCCATACAAGATATTCTACAGTGGGTTCAGGACAAGAAGCAGACATCCAACCATTCTACTATGATTTTCCAATACCTATAGCTTTAGCACACAACGGAAATCTAACAAACTTTCCAGCATTAAAAGAAAAATACTATATCCAGTCAGAATGTGACGCAGAAGCTATTCTACATATCCTAACAAAACACCTAACCAACCATAAAGATTCACAAGAACTATTCAAACACAAATTCACAAAAGAAGAAATATTCGCAGCAGTAGATAAAACAATAAAAGAAATAGAAGGAAGCTACTCTATTGTCTGTATGATTCCAAATCAAGGCTTATTAGCATTTAGAGACCCACACGGAATAAAGCCCTTAGTCTTTGGAAAAAAACAAGAAAACCACATTTTCGCCTCAGAAACAACAACTTTAGATTCCTTAAACTATGAATTTATAGATGATGTTAAACCAGGAGAAGCAATATTCATTTCATCAGAAGTTCATAGAAATATAATAAATCAAAAAACCCATCACCCTTGCGTATTTGAATATATTTATTTTGCAAGACCAGACTCAGTCTTAGACAACACTTCAGTTCAACAAGCAAGAGAAAAACTAGGACATTACCTAGCAGAAGACTGTAAAGATCTAGACATCGACACAATAGGAGAAGTTCCAGAAGCAGCAAGACCATCTGCAATAGGCTTAGCAAAAGCAATAAACAAAGAATACAATAGCATATTAATAAGAAACCAATACATAGGAAGAACATTTATCCAACCAAATCAAAAAATAAGAACAAAAGACGTTAGCCTAAAACTCACACCTTCAAAAAAAATAATAGAAAATAAAAACATCCTAATAGTAGATGACAGCATCGTAAGAGGAAATACATCAAGAAAAATAATAGAAAAAGTAAGAGGCTGTAACCCTAAAAAAATATATTTCTGTTCCTCAGCCCCTCCTTTAAAATATCCTTGCCCTTATGGTATAGATATGCAAACAAAAGGAGAATTTATAGCAACAAAAAAAACAATAAAAGAAATAAAAGAAACAATAAAGGCAGACACACTAATCTACCAAGATATAGAATCCTTATATAAAGCAACCAACAAAAAAACACTATGTGCAGCCTGTTTCACAGGAGAATATCCAACAAATGTCTCTCCAGAAGCTTTAGAAAAAATAGAACAAGAAAGAAAAGAATCAAAAAGTTTATAAAACTACGATTTGTCTAAAAACACTATGGCAACACTAAGAAAAGCTAAATGTTACAGAACTGTAATAAGATCTTACACTAGAAAGTCTAAACAAAAGAAAAAAGGGTATATTAAAGCAGTCCCAGCTTCTAGAATAGCAAAGCATATAACAGGAGACACTAAAAGAAAATTTGAAAAAGAATTTGCTATAGTTTCTAAAGGAAAAATCCAAGTAAGACATAACGCAATAGAATCTTGCAGAGTTATGGTTAATAGAAATATCAATAAAAGAATAGGAAAAGAATATTGTTTAAGAATAATCTCTTTCCCTCACCAAGTACTAAGAGAAAACAAAATGCTTACAGGTGCTGGAGCAGATAGAATGCAGACAGGAATGAGCCATGGATTTGGAAAAACAGTAGGAACAGCAGCACAATTAAAGATTGGTTCTAAATTAATCACATTACAAGTTGATTCTAAAAATTCTTTAATTGCTAAAGAAACTTTAAAAGGTGCAATTCCTAGATTACCAGGAAAATTTCAAATAACAGAAATAAGATAATTTTTATTCTTCATAAGGTAATTCAAAAATATAAACTTTATATGGTTTATTCTTTTTAGTAACTTCACCCTCAAAAATTACTTCACCCTTATATGCATTTCCTACGTTATATTTTGATTTTGAAATTAAAGTTAAATAAGATGAATTAACTACATATTTGCCACTCTCAGCAAACTTATCTGTATCAATTGAAACTTTTATATATAGATAAGCACCCATTGTTCTTTTCTTATAATAAACTCCATCTTTTTTATCAAAAACATAATCAATAGCTCTTCCCCTCCTAATCTCTTCAGATTTTTCATTTGCCTTTACTTTTTCTTCCTCTTTCTTTTTTTCATTCCTCTGAGTAATCTCAGCTTCACATTTTTTTTCAAGCTTAACTACCTCTTTTGATATATCAGTCAAACCACACAAATCAGTAAGACCTTTTAACCATTTTAAATCGTTCAATATTTTTTCAAAATCAGGTTTCTCTTTCTGTATTTCAGCTTCATAATCTTTATCTAAATAATCTATAAGTTCAGAAATATCCAAAGATACTTTTCCAAATGTACTAGCTAACTTAGGTTCAGCCGATACAAATTTATCCAAATTTTCCTTAGAAACCTCATAATCACTATCACCAAGCGTATCATCAACAACACTCTTAACAACCTGGGCATTATGAACTAGTTTTTCTGCCTTTTCTTTTACTTGCTTGCTCATAGCATTTGCCGATCCAGCAGACACAATAACTGATAAAGCACTCAAAAAAACAACAAATCTCTTCACAGATAGTTTTCTCATGTGCCTTCTAACTTTACCTTCTAATTTATGACTATAAGGATGATGAACTTTTCTTCTCAACTTTTTTCCAGCAGAACGAATCGATACCATACACTTAAAATCTAAAATCTAATTAATAAACATTTACCCACTACAAAATATACTTTAGAAAACATACAAAACCAAAACCTTTACAAAGAAACAAAACCTCTTATTTCTTAGAAAATGAAACTAAATGACGTATATGAAGCATTAAATAAAAATAATCTAGCTGATATAGTAGATGAAACAAAGAGATTAGTAGAACAAGGCATCTTAACCCAACCTATTAGATCTAACATACTCGAAGGTCTCTATTTCGTTAAAGAAAGCAGTATAGAAGATGCAAATAATTACATAGCTAGATATGGATCTAATATTTTCTCTCGCCACATACTTACTATTAGACATGCTAGAAATACAAAAGAACAAGAACAGGGAACACATGTCATAGAATTTCAACCAAGACCAGAAGATAAAAGAAAAAATATAAAATACATCTATGGTGATATTCCTAATTTTCAAGTTTCTTTTTAAAATATAAAAACCTTTATAAATTCCTTCTTTATGACAGATAGATCTAAACTAGAACAAGCAATAAAATTCATTAGAAAACATTTCTAGATTTACTAAACTTATTCCTTAAACATAGATTAAAATTAAAGAATATTAGTATCTGAAAATTATTCTCTCCCAAATTCTTTAAATAATTTACCTACTAAATCTTCTGTTTCTGAAGGTGTAACAATTTTATCACTGTTAACATCTGCCTCTTCTAACACAAGTAACAAATCTTCAGTTTTTGCACTAGGCTTACCACCCATACAATAACCTTTTCCATCTTCTGTTCTTTTTATTTTAGCAGTTCCTGCATATAATCCTGACAGAACTCTTAAAATACTACCATCTCCTTTAGATGATTTATAACCATCAGGAAGATTCCTTTCAATTTTTGTAAGATTTTTTGTCCCAATTACCTTCATAGCCTCTTCAGCTGTTGCATATTCTTTATCACTTGCATATCCTACAGAAGCAATTGCTAAACCAATAACATATGGTACGATTCTTTTCATTATACTCATTTTATTACCTCACTATAAAAAAGATAGATTAACTAATATATAAAGCTTTCGGATATTTACCACTTATTAGTTATTATAAAAAAAGACCAAAAAACCAAACACTATAAAAACCTTTATAAAATTCTACAAATTCCCATTTTAAACAAAAAGAGGTAAAAAATGCTCCTTTGGCTAAACGAAATAGATAATTACGAAAATAATAAAATAAATCTTCTAGCTAATTTATACAATAATAACTTCCCAGTCCCAAACGCATTCATAATAACAAACCACTCGCACATAGAATTTCTAAAAGAAAAAGAAAAATTAATCAACATAACAGCACCTGCAATAGCACCAGAAACAAAACAAGAAATCCTAGAAAGCCATCAAAAATTAAATATAGAAAACACATTAGCACAACAAGTAAAAAATATAGACTTCATAAAATCTCAAAAACTCCTACCTTACACTGCAATAAGATCTATTAAAACATTTCTAAACATAAAATCACCAAACACAATCATAAAAGCCATAGAAGCAATATATTCTTCAACAGACCAACCAACAGAAATACTAATTCAACAAATGATCAATCCAGATAAATCAGTAATTACAAAAACAGACAAAGATAAAATCCTAATGCAAGCAGCTTATGGTATAGGACAAATAATACCAAAAATAACATCAAACGCTTACACAATTAATAAAAACAATCTAGAAATTAAAAAGAAACAAGTAAAAAAACAAGAATATTTATACACAAGAGACGATTATCTCCAAAAAACAATAAAAACCAAAGTTCCAGAATCTATCTTAAACCAACAAACATTAACAGATCAGCAAATAAAAGAAATAGCAAACCTAACAAATGAAATAAATCAATTTTTAAATAAAAACCTAGAAATAGAGTTTGCAATAGAAAAAAACAGAATATACATAATAAACCTAAAAGAAACAATACCATTAAAAACAACAAAAATAAACCAAGCATTAATTAATCTAAACTCCCCAATTCAAAAAACAGACACTCTTATTTCATTAAATTCTGCATTAAAAGCCCACCCAGAAAAATATCTAAATGAATATAATTTAGATTCTTATAAAAACGAAATTTACCTTTCTTTAGAACCAATAATTGAAGAACTAAAAGAAAATAAAATATTGATATCTTTAACTAATTTAGTCTCTAATAGATACAAAAATCTTCCTGGATTTGAACTAAAACAAAAAGAACCAAATCCTTTATTAGGATGGCACGGAATAAGAAGATCATTAGACCAAAAACAGCTTTTAAAAGCAGAACTAGAAATAATATCTAATTTAAATAAATATAGTAATATAAACATAATAATACCTTTTATCTCTTCTTTAGAAGAACTAAAACAAGTAAAAGAATTAACTTCATTACCATTAGGAATACAAATAGATACACCTGCCTCAACAAACCTAATAGAAGAATTCTGTAAAGAGAATATTTCTTTAATTCTAATAAATTTCCACTCCCTAACCCAGCTAACACTGGGAATTGACAAAAAAAACCCAAAAACCAATGAGCTTTACGATGAATTACACCCTTCTTTAATAAAAACCATAGAAAAAATAATAAACACTTGTAAAGAAAATAACATAGAAATCCACGCAAAAACATCTAATAAAAAAACAATAGAATTCTTAAAAAAGCAGAATATGGACTCTATTTTAGTAAATTCTAATAAATTTGAAGAAATAAAAGAATTAACAACCCAATTTTAATTATTTTTCTTAGGTTTATTTTTTACCTTAAACTTTTTCCATGCCTCTTCATCCTCTTTACTTAACCAATCTTTTGCTAAAGACATCTCACTAGCTTTCAACAAATCCTTGAAATCATCTTCCATTTTAGTTGAAATTATTTCGCTCTTTTCCAGCAAAATTTTGCCATTAGATTCAAGAATAACTAATTCATCTCCTCTTTCAATACCTGCTTCTTCCCTAATATCAACAGGGATAGCTATTTGTCCTTTATCCGAAACTTTAACAGTTTTCATTTTTAATTGTAAGAATTTTCTTACTTATAAACTTTTCTATTTTATTGTAACTACCACTAGATAACTACAACCGAAAGCTTTATAAAGGAGTAGATACTCTCTATTTTAAGTAATAAAAATGACAATAGAAAATTATAAAGAATCAATAGGAAAATATTTTCAAGCTAATACTAGCTCTAAAAAATTAGAAGAAAACTTAAATGATTCCCAAGCAAGAATAGGTCTAGCTCAATCTTTAGACTTAGAACCGCACTATTTTGCAGGTTTAAATGCAGATATCATAGACCAATATCTTAAAAATGATTTAACACCAAAAATTCCAGAATTTAAAAATAATTTAGTCAATAAAACTGACGAAAATCTGGAAACAATTCTTTCAGAAATTGAAACTAATGCAGAAACTGATAATTTAATAGGTTATATCTTGTCAAACAAAGCAGTAGACTATGAAACAGACCAAGAAATAACAGAACTTCATAAAAAAGTAGAAAATGCACAAGAAATTTTAGAAACTAAAGATATAGGTAAAGCGGTAGAAGAGTTACATGAAAAATTTAATATTAGCCAGGAGACATTAGCATATCATGCAAGAGCAATTCCAGAAGGATTACTGAAATCATTCGGAAGGCTTGTATCAATGTACACAGAAAAACTAGTCGGAAAACTAAGAGAAGAAAATAAAGCAAAAAATTATTTTGAACACTTAGTAAAAAACACAGAAGACAAAGAAAACTCATACATAAACCTGGCAAATCTGTACTCACGAATACAAGTACAACAACCAGAGCAAGAAGAAGTAACAGAACAAGAACAACCAGAATCATAAAAATCTTTTTTTCTTAAACTTATTTAACTACTTCTCTTTTTCCATAATATTAACAACTATTCTCTGCATCTCTTTTTGAAATGCTCTAGCTTTCAAAACATACTTATCAATATCTTTAGCACTCAAAAAAACTCTCCGACCTAAAGCAACATTTTCAGCAGCCCTACCAATCTCATCATAATCTCTAACATGCTTTCTTTCTAGAGCCCTAGATTTAACAAAAATATCAACTAACATTTTACTAATCAAATGAGGTGAAGGAGGAACATACCCTAGACTCATCAAAGCAGCATTCCCAGAATCAACCATTCCCAAATGAATATTTTCAATACTCTTAGCAACATTCATCTTAGCTTGAGTAATATGAATAGGACCACGACGCAAACTACTAAAAACAGACTCAGCAGTAGGTTTAATCTTTCCTCTAGCCAATAAAATCTTCAAAGGAGAAAAAAATCCACCAAAATCAATCAAAGGTTCACCATACCTTAAGACATTAATAGCAGTTGGCTCACAATTAATAATTTCATCAATAAAAACACTCAAAGTAATTGTATTAATATTCAACTCTTTAAAATACTTCTGACTTGCCAACAACCTAGCAACCTCTTCCCTATACCAATAAGTCAACTCCCTATCCCAATTAACAGTACAGTCATCAACAATAATTATAACACTAGGCTCAAACTCTTTAGCAACAGGCCCAAAATAAATCACAGATTTAACCAACTCTCTAAAATGTTTATAAACTTTACTAGCAAAATCATACGATATCTTATGTTCTTCTCTAACTTTATTCATATTCATCGCCAACCAATCTAGCCATCTCGCCTACAAAAACATCAGCTTTAAACCTCCAATCTTTCAAATCAGTGCTACTCAAATCAACAATCTCCCCATGAAAAACACCATGTGCTAACTTAAACATCTCTTCATACCAATTAACATACCTAATACTTAACTTTTTCTTCTTAACAAACTTCTCTTTTAACATATCTCCAATATGTTCTGTACTCGGAGGAACCAATCCACCACCCATTAAAGCAGCTTGTGCAGCATCAACCATTGCCCAATACAAAGCCTCCACAACCCCCAAAATATTATACTTAGCCCTAGACAAATGAACCGGTGCTCTTTTCAAAGAAGTATAAACAGCTTCTCTAGAAGGTTTCAACTTACCACGAGCCAATAAAATCTTCAAAGGAGAAAAAAACCCACCAAAATCAATTAAACTAACTCCATACTTAACCGTATTCATAGCAACAGGCTCACCATTTAATATCTCTCCCCAAAAAGCAGTTAACGTAACAGTATTAACATGCAACTTATCTTTATAACTTTTGTGAGCTAAAACAGCACCTAACTCCTTCCGATACCATTCAATCATCTCTTCATCATAATCAACAGTACAATCATCAACAATCACAATAACATCAATATCACTACCCTTAACAGTATTTTTCTTAGCAGCACTTCCAAACAATACTATACTTTTCACCATTTGACCCATCTTCTTATACAAACTACTGGCAAAATCATAAGCTTCTTCGTAATTCTTATCCAACTTCAACTTATCACTCTCTATAATCAAAGAATGCTTCTTAATCCTAGGTTTCTTAACTCTTTTTTTAACATGTTTATTTCTCTGAACAACCCTTGGCTTTCTACTCACTCCTTTCTTAACAACCTTTCTTCTATGAACTGGTCTTTTCCTAGAAACAACTCTTTTCTTAATAGTTTTTTTCACCACTTTTCTAATTTTAAATTTAAATCTTTTTTAATCTTTCTATTGTCCTTGAGCAAATCTTCCTTTTTCTCCTGCGCCACCACCCATCTGTCCACCTAACTCAGGAGGTAAATTACTAAAACCACCACCATACAAACTCTTAAAATGAACATCAGGCAAAATCTCCCCAAAACCAGTTCTATACGCCCCTTGTAAATCTCTTACATCACTCCACAAACTTCCACCAGGATAAACAGGAGATCCCAACCCTTCTAAAGCATACAAATGAGGATTTGTTTCAAAACTAGCAGCAAACGGACCAGCCTCAACAATTAAGTTTCCTTTATCAAAATCAAACTTTCCTCCTTTTCTTATAGCCTCTATTTGTTCTTTTGTAGGAACATTTCCCATCCCAGGAGGTAGATGACTATCATCAAAACCAAAATTATCAGTAATGTGCATCTGTTTAACATAAGGCGCAATCTTTTCCGCTTCCTTGACAATCTCTTTCTTACCATAACCATGCTTCCTTAAAAAATTAGCATGCCCAACATCCCATGTCGCACCAATAAACTTCTCAGCAGCAGCTTTTGCTTCAGTTTTTGTTAATCCTCTTTTCTCAACTAACTTATCAGCAAATCTTTTCCTTGACTCCTGAATAACATCCTTTAATTTCTCAGCACTCCCTAAAGTTAACCCAGGCATATAATTCTCCAAACAAAAAGTAGGAGCTTCATTCTCAAACTTCTCATAACTATCAAAAACTACATTACTTACACTCTCAGCAGTCTTTTCTTCAGCTATCTCGTCAGCAGGAATCACAATTCTAGGAGCAGACAAATTCATTATAGCACTCGAAGAATCATCAGTTAATTTATTTTGCTCCTCAACCAACTCATTAAACTTAGAAACATCACCTTTTTTTCTTGCTTTTTCCAACTGATCCCCAACTTCAATAAACTTATTCTTTAACACACCAAGAACTTTCAAAGCTTCTTTATCTCCTTCTTTATAATCTTTTTCAGATTTAAACTTTTTAAATTTATCATGCATTTCTATTGCAGTACTACCAATATGAGTATCAAATTCACTAATATGTCTATCAAACTTATTTTTCTCATTTCTTAAATAATTAAGTTGGTTCTTTTCATTTCCCTCAAGTCTATCTAACTTTTCTTTATGTTCTAATTCTACCAACGGAAGCTCAATCGTCTTTTTTTCTTCCTCAATTTCTCTCTTTTGCTTTTCCCAGTTCATAACCTGTAATTTATCATTATCCCATGAAACCCTATTTTGATTATCTATACTCTTTTCAGGATCCCATAACACATCTCCCTGAAGACTATGTTTAACTTTTGTCTCAACAGCACTAACCTTCTTTTCAGCCTGATCAAAAATTCCCATACTCCTAATAAATTCTTTATTCTTAATCCATCCTTCTATTTTTTCTCTGCTTTTCTTATCAAAATCCTTTAACTTAGATTTCCACTCCTTAACATCATCATCACTCATCTTAATCTTATGCACTCCAGGAGTACCAACATTAACATGAAAATTAACAGGAATATTCCCCTTTTCATCCAACATATGAGCTCTTTCCATAAAACTCTTCATCTGCATCTCATTATCTTTTCTTGACTCTTCAGTTATTCTTCCCTGTTGATCCATACCAATTAAATCAACTATTGGTGCATGTAAAGTAACTTTAGCATCATTCATATCAGCCATCCTACTTATCTCTTTTAAATGCTGCTTAGGAATAGCCTCAAAAACCTTTGGATCAACAATAGAAACATCCACCCCGTATACACCTGCATTTAATCTCTTATTAACTTCAGAAAGCTGATTAGCAGTCTTTATACTAGTAGGAGCACCAATACTTCTCTGAGGAACACCACTATCCATCACACTTCTATATTCCCTTTTAAATTCATATTCACTCATATTTTATCATAAACCTCTTCTTCTTAAAAGCATCAACAACAGCAGCTCCATACTTAGTCACATTTTCCATTCCAACAATCTCCCCTAATTTTTCATTAATTTCTCTTTTCTTTTCTTCAGTAATAACCCCTTCACCAACACTTCCCTTAAGTTTTTCAGCCACTGCCTCTGCAAGCCTGCCACCAACATCATATGAATCACTAGCAGGTAAATCATACCCAGTAAACTTTGTTCCATAGCCTGATTCAAAATAATTTTTCTTCTCTTTTTCCTCAGGAACCCTAACACCTCTCACCTGCTCCTCTACAAACCCTCTCTCAACCCTAACCTCTTCAATAACAGGCTCTAGTTTTAAAACCTTTTTACTTTCTCTCTCAAAATCATCAATATTAGCTATCTCTTGCTTTTCTTCGTTTTTAACCTTTTCTTCTAACTTTTCCTTCTTTTCTAATTCTCTCTTCTCTTTTAATCTTTTTTCTTTCTTCTTTATAATCCTTTTCTTATTCTTACCCATAACTTATATTTAAGAATTCTAACTTTAAATAAGTTTCTAAACACCCTGAATAAACAACTCAATTTCTTCTTCATCTAGTGCAAAATCTTCAATTGTTACTGTCTTACATTTTTTAGCATAACAAGTAAGAAAAGCCCCCCTATTCTTAGTTACTATTCTTCTGTGTTCTGTTAAGTCAGTCAAAGAAATATTTCCAATTCTATTAATAAAATCGCCAGCTGAATACTCTCCATCCTTAAAACCAGCTTCCAAGAAAACACAGTGTGTTATCCTATCATCAACTAGATATTCTCCATGCTTTTCTTCCCCATCATATAAAATTTTCATCTTAAAAATAAAAACAAACTTACTTATAAAACCTACCAAGTAACCATTCTATGACCTTTCTTAAAAATATCATAAATTAAAACACATTGACCCACAGCCTTATCAGTAGCAGCCTTCTTAACCGCGTCTTCAGCATAATCACTAGACAGAACCTTGCTCGGTTTAAAAACTCTAACAAACTCTTTAGCAGCACCCTTAGCAGGCCCAACAACACCCTCTTGAAATCCTTCAAAAATATTTCCAAAAGGTAATTTAAATTCCTTCTTCTTAACATCTTTCTCTTTACCTTCTTCCTTAGCCTCTGTTATATAATGATCAATATCCTCATATAATTCTTTCAAACTAACATCTGTTAGATTATCAACCAAATCCATACCTTCGAATAGTTCCTGTTTTTCAATATCTTCAACATCCTTTTCAGTAAAAACATAGGCCTTAATTTTAACATTAATTGTTCCCCTATGCAAATATTGCCCTTGAACAGACGTAGGAATAGACCTATACTTAAAACCTACATCCAAACAAGAATAATACTCATTTTTAAATTTCATATTTCCAAATCTTTTATGTGCTGTTTCAGGAGGAATTCTTTTCTTTCCAAACAATCTCAGCTCCATCACCATATTATTAAAAGCAGCAACTAATTCAGGACTCGGTAGATTAGCCTTTGTCTTAAATTCATGCATCCCTAGCTTCTGCGCAGCCTTTAAAAAAGGCTTTGCCCATTGAGTGTATAATTTTAAAGAATCAGCTTGTGTTCTCAAATAACCCCTCTCAATTTGATATCTCTTCCTTAACTCCCTCTCACTCTCAACTCTCCAAATAAAAAACTCTTTCAATCTAGGTTTTAAAATATTCTTAACTCTTGTATTAAGATCCATCCCTTCAATATGATCAACACTCTTAGCTTGTATAAAAGCATCTCTCAAAGTAACAAATTCAAGCTGTTGCCCCATAGCATGTATTGCTCCTCTTCCTTTCTTCATATCTACAGTATCAAGCCATACCTGTTTCAAAGCTAACTCAGCAGCAAGCCTATCATTCTTTTTATCCCCTTTAGCAGCATCATATACATCCAATCTAGTTTTAAATTCTTTCAGATCATAAATCAAATTTATAATGCTTCTAACCACAGTATTTACTGTTTCCATAAGCTTCATTGCTCTATCCTGCATTATCCCTGCCCTCTGACCCATCTCAGAAAAAAAAGCAGAACCAACACTAGCCTCAAAATCCTCTTCTACCTTATTAACTTCCATTTGTAAAGCACCAGTTGGTTTAGGTGCAGTCATAAAATCCAATGTCCAAAAATAAACTGGCTCCAGCCCTTGACCAACCGTATCATAAACAATATCATATTCAAGAACTTCTTTAGATTTTAATTTAACTTCTCCTTTCTCTTTAATTAATTTAATTAATATTTTTCTTAAAGCCGTCTTACCTGTAGGAGTTAAAGCTTTATTCTCTTCTAATTCTTTTCTGAGAAAACTAATAAAATCCTTTTCTTTTTCTGTTTCTTCTAAAATCTTTTCAACTTCTTTACTAGCTCTTTTTCTAGAGTCCTCTAAAATTTTTTTAGCTCTTTTACCTACCATTTTAGATTATATTTAAATTAGAAACAATATAAACTTTTCTATCCAATAATTAATCAAAACACAAATTTTATAAGGAAGTAGTAGTTAACCTAATTTAGGCCTACAAAATGGTAAAAAAAGCCAAAAATTCAAGATTACCACCAAGAAGACTCTCAATAATAGTCAAACCAACATCAGAATGTAACCTTTCATGTGAATATTGTTATACGGACCATAATTCTAGTCAAGAGAGAATGAATGATAAAACCCTTGAAAATATGATTTCAAAATCTTTAGAAATTCATGACATAGTACATTTTATTTGGCACGGAGGAGAACCATTGTTGATGCCAATAGAATTTTATGAAAAAGCACTCAATTTACAAAGAAAATACCCAGGTAAAAAAACAACAAACGGGTTCCAAACTAATGGAACTTTAGTAACTGAAGAAATTTTGGATTTTTGTGAAGAATACAGCTTTGATTTAGGGTTTAGTTTAGACGGCCCAAAAAGAATAAATGATAGAACAAGGCATTTTAAGAACAAAAATAGTAGTTTTAAGAAAACACTAAAAGCAATCAAAAAAGCACAAGAAAGAGATGTTGGAGGTGGTGCTATTGTTGTAGTAAATAAGCTAAACATAAACTACCTAACAGAAATATATGAATTTGCTCAAACAGAAAATATAAATCTTAAATTAAACCCTCTTATTAAATCAGGAAAAGCAACAATAAACTACCATGATTTAGGTATTGGCTCAGCAGAATACGGAAAAGCATTAACAAAACTATTTGATGTGTGGTTTCAAGATGATTCATCAGTATCAATAGATCCTTTTGAAGAATTGATGGGAAATATTCTAACAGAAGAACCTTGGGGATGTAATTATTCTATCTCATGTCAAAGTAGTTTCATCTCAATAGGTCCAGAAGGAGATATTTATCCTTGCGGAAGATTCGAAGGAATAGAAGATTTTAATCTAGGAAACATAAATGAAAACGACCTTTATGAGGTATTAACTTCAGAAAAAAGAGGTGAACTAAGACAAAGAAGTTCAAAAATTGAAGAATGCACTAGTTGTGATTATAAGAAAATTTGTAATTCCGGGTGTATGCACAACGCCTATATGTTCACAGAAGATATCCATACTAAAGATCATTATTGTGCTAGTTACAAACTACTATTCCAACACATAGCAGGAAAAATTGAACAAGAGTTAGAAAAAGCAGAGGTAAAATAAATTAAGGAGGCAATTAAAATGAATCAAAAAAAAGAATGTATAATAGAATTTAAAGGGGGGAAAATAAATCTAAATAAAATTAAAAATAGAAGATTAAATTCAATATTCAATAGAAGGGTTCACGATGGAAGAAGATTTTTATTTAATTACGGAGACAGCCATTCAGATAACCATGCAGACTATCACAAAAGAGACTATAAAGACCACAGTGACTATTCAGAATATAAAGACCATGTAGATTACACAGATGGACATTCAGATACATGGTACGAAGATAGCCATACAGACCGCCAATCTACTTCAGGAACGCACTGTGATGTAACAGATTACGGAGCAGGTGACAGAGGACGGGGAAGTCATACTGATTTTGATGATATTCATACAGACGAAACTAGTAGAAAACATACAGATACTTATAATGACTACAGACAAAGATATAGAAAATAGAGAAAGGTAATAAAGAATGGAAAATGTCTTTTTAACCGTCCCACTTTATCAAAATAAAGGACCTTACTGCACAGAGTATTCTTTAAAAGGAATGTTAGAATACTTTAGCATAACTCTTTCAACAAAGAAAATTATAAGAGGGATAAACAGAAAAGGAGATAAATTAATTTCTCCCATAGAAATAATACCTTTTCTCCATCAAGAGAAAATTGGCTTTTATTACCCATACAAAGAAAAAGAACTTATAGAAACATTAAACTCAGACTTAGAAAACAAAATGAGAGAGTTCTACGGGTATAGAAGAGGAGGTAAAATGTTCCAAAAAATAAGTTCGGAAAACCTTCTTAGATGTATGGGATATGTCCTAGAACAAAAACTAGGAACAAATAAAAAAATAGATGTAGAATATCTAGAATGTGCACTAGAACAAGAAAACATACCTTTACTATTAATCAACTTTAACCTATTAAACAAAGAAAGGAATGAACTAAAAGGACATTATATATATCTTGTAGGATACGATAGTACTCATTTTATATATCATGATACAGGACCAATAAGTTTAACTAAAGAAGGTAAAATAAGAAAAGAAAACTTAGAAGAACTACAAAAATTAACTTGGTTTGATTACTCTACAATAATCATAAAAGGAAATAAACAAGAAAGCCACTAGAATAACTAGCCAAGACCAAGAAAAATAACAGCAAGAAAAACATAAACATTTCCAAAAATTATTTAAACTCTTTAACATATAAATCTTTCTATGTTTCCATTCAAGAAAAAAGAAGAGCCAATAGATTTAACAAAAGAAGAATCATTATTAAAAGACGAACCATCTAGTTTCTTACATGAAGAAAAACCAGTTCTAGACGAAAATGTAGCAACAAAATTAGATTTAATAGTATCAAAACTAAAAAATATTGAAGCTAGATTAGAAAACATAGAAGCAAGATTACAACCACAACCACAAGAAAAACCAGAAGCATTGAAATGGTAAAAAGAATACTTTTAATTTCTTTTATAATCATTTTTTTAGATCAATTAACAAAAATAATATTTACAGATGTACATAAAGGAATAATAAACTATGCAGAAAACACAGGAGCAGCTTTTAGTATTTTAACAGGTCAAACAACATTTCTAATTTTGACAACAATAATAATTATCTCTTTCTTAATATACTACCTAATAAAAAACAAAGAATATTATCTGCCTCTAACTTTCTTAATAGCAGGCTCTTTATCAAATTTATTCGACAGAATCTACTTTGGTTTTGTAAGAGATTTCATAGATTTACAAATTTGGCCAATTTTTAACATAGCAGATTCAGTTAACGTAATAGGAGCAATATTATTAATATACTTAGTTTCAAAAAAAGAATCTAACTCTTCTCCCCAAAAATCTCAACCCACTTCTTCCCACCATCATCATTAACTTCTGCTTCTACAATTGAAAAACCAGCTTCTTCTAAATAACCAACAAGTTCTTCCTTAGAAAAATAAACATAAGTTCTAGGCTCATTTCCATACTTCTCTTTACGAATCTCCTTCTCGCCAACACCTTCTCTAACAGCAACATAAACAACACCTTCTTTCTTTAAAACCCTAAAAAATTCTTTTAAAACCTTAACAATCTCATCTCTAGGAGTATGCAAAAAACCAGCCATACACCAAACACCATCAACAGTTGAATCTTTTAATTTAATATCACTAAAATCCATAACTTCAAACCTAGCACCAGAAACCCTTTTTTTAGCCTCTTTAATCATTTCTTCAGAAATATCTATACCCAGCACACTCAAACCCTCTTCTTTAAAATATTCAACATCTCTTCCACCACCACAACCAGCATCCAAAACCTTTTTTCCTTTCAGCAAAGAAATAAACTTAGTTAACTGAAATTGCATAAGTTTAGTATAAGTATAATCAGCATAAAGCTTAGCTATCTTATTATATGTATTAACAGCCTGTTTAAACTCTTTCTCCATAAGAATTTGATAACCTCAAACCTTAAAAAGCTTTTTATTTTAATGATTTCATGAATAAAATCCAAAAAATCTACAATTTACTTTTAAACAAATTCGGCCCTCAAGGCTGGTGGCCCATAAACAACAAATACAATATAAATAATAAAGAAACCATCCCAAAAGAACAACTAGAAATTATTCTAGGAGCAATCCTAACCCAAAACACTTCTTGGAAAAACGTAGAAAAAGCCTTAAAAAATCTAAAAAACAATAATTTATTAATTAAAAATAATTTAGAAAAAATAGAAACAGATAAACTATCTAAAATAATCAAACCTTCTGGGTACCATAACCAAAAAGCAAAGAAAATAAAAGAATTTTTAAAATTTAAAGAAACTCTAACAAGAACTAACCTACTAAACATTTGGGGAATAGGTCCAGAAACAGCAGATTCAATCCTTCTATATGCTTACAACCAACCTTATTTTGTAATAGATGCATACACAAAAAGAATCTTCCAGAGATTAGGCTTCAAAGAAAACACATACAAAGAACTTCAAAATCTTTTCCACACAAACTTAGAAAAAGACCACAAAATTTTCAATGAATATCATGCTTTAATAGTTCAATTAGCAAAAACAAACTGCAAAAAAACACCAGAGTGTGAAAGTTGTCCTCTAAAAAACTTATGCAACTTTACTTATTCTCAATCCTCTTCCTCTTCTCTTCCTTCAAAAGATAGTTCTCTTTAGAAATAACTTTCTTCCCAAGTTTTTTCTCTATATTCTTCCTAGTATCTCCAGCAACATCACCACCATCTTTAGCATCTTTTTTCAACTCAAAAAATCTTTTAGAATCTCTATCTCTAGTAAATCTTGTTGTAGTTGTCTCTCCAAGCATTGTAAGAACAAGCTCAATATCATCCATATGGTCTCTAAGATTTTCTCTTTTTAAACCCTTAAACTTCTTATACTCTCTAGGACTCACTCCAAAAGTAGCCTTAGATATTTCAGAAGTTAAAATAGAATAACCTAAATCATCTTTTACTCCTCGTTTACCCCATTCATCTGTAAGCTCATCTCTTATCGCTATCCCTCTAACTCTTTTTTCAACCCACTCATCAGAATAACCCTTTTGCTTATAGATTTCTTTCATTCTTTTCTGTGCTAACTCTGGGTCTTCTATCTCTTGAACGCGCTCATATCCTATCTTAGCCAACCAACTCTTAAAAGGTTCGGCTTTTTTAGAAGGAATAGATTGAATTATTCTAAATATATTTTCTGTATTTGCACAATCAGTAGCATAATATTTACTATCAGAAGCCTTTAATTTCAGTTGGTTACATTTTGTAACCACCTCGCTCCCTTCATCATTTAAACGATGTTTAAGAACCTTCCAATAATTCCGAGGATTCTCACTATTTATTAAAACACCTACAACATCAACCACAGAAAAAAACCACTCATCTTTATGCCATATTCTCCTAATACCCTTCCCTTGAAAAACAGCCAAAGATTTATCTTTTTTTACCATCCTTATAATAATACTAACACCCTTATAAACCTCACGCAAGTGTAGAAAATTTTGCAATGCTAAAAACTTATTAGCTATTTTCTATAAACAACGTTACTAAGAATTATAGCTACAAGATCCCAAAATTCTAGCATTTCACACTAAAAACTCTCTGCCTTCACTCTTCTACCTTTAGCAACAAAATTTAAAATTTCTCCTTTAGCAAAAATACCACAACCTAAATAATCTTCCTTATATTTCATAATCAAAAACTTTTCAGAAACATTAGCTTCAACATCCTCGCCAGTCATCCATTTTTTAAACTCTTCTTCATTTAAAGAATAAACACCTTTAGAACACCTATCACCAATCAACTGACTTCCTTCAATACTTAATCTAATACCGCTTTTCTCAATCTTACAAAAATAAAGGCCCTTATTCGCAACATTAACGCCCCTTAAATCAACTTCACCAAATTTTTTACTCAAAATATAAATTTTATCTTTAGCCTTAAAAAACAAATAATCTAAATTTGAAGAAAAACCAAACTGTTTCTCAAAAACCTTCAATAAATTCTTAACCTCTTTTTTATTTAATATTGACATATTTTTAAAATAAGCTCAGTTGAATCAATTACACTGCATGCACTAGGAACTAAAATACTAAAATCATCATGTTTTGACTTAAGGTAATCCCATAAATTTTGATAACCGACCACAACAGCATCATTAAAACCAGATTCACTCAATTCAGCACCCAAAACATTACAATAAAGCTCGCAATCATCAGGATCTGTATGACCAATTACAATTATACCTATATTTTCTTCATTCATCAGAACCACCATTTAAATAAGGAATAATTAAATTAGAAATATCTTCATATAAGTAAGGTTTAGACAAAAAAGGAAATTTACCACTAACACGATCTTTATATTCAGGATTTCCACTAGATAATATAACATTAATACCTTCTTGCTTAGCCCCTTCAGCAAAATCTAACCCATTCATCTTTCCAGACATATCTATATCACTTATCACAATATCTCCAGAACCTAATTCTCCTAATGCGACACGTGCATCAGAATAAGTAGATATCTTAAATTCATCAGATTTGTCCAAATCATCCAAAATATCTTCAATAAAATCATAAACAGTTTCCGCCATTAAATCATAATCATCGATAATTGCAATATTTTTCATTTTTAATCAATAATCATAGAATAATTCTCTTTATAAACCTTTCGTTTCTGTAACTACTATCAATAAACAACATAAATAAATTTAAATACACAAAGAACAAATAAACTATAATGAAAACAAAACTAAGAGCCTTAATCCTAGAAAATGCCTTAAATTATAAAGGAAAGGCTAATCCAAAAGCAATAATAGGAAAATTCCTCTCAACACATCCAAAAGAAAAAAACAACATCAAAGAAATCTCAAAATTAATCATAGAACTAACAGAAGAAGTAAATTCTTTAACTCTAGAACAACAAAAACAAGAACTTCAAGCAATAGGTCCAACAGAAAAAAAAGAAAAAACCCAAAAAGAATTCGAACTAAAAAATCCTAAAAAACCAATTCTAAGATTTGCTCCAAATCCTAATGGTTATCTTTCTCTAGGGCACTGCAGACCAGCATACTGGAACCACACTTTAGCAAAAAAATACAAAGGAACCTTCATTGTTAGATTTGATGATACAGATCCAAAAAATAAAATACCTTTAAAACAAGCTTACAAAGAAATTGAAAACGACCTTAAATGGCTCAACTTAAAACCAGATAAAATCATAATCCAATCTAAAAGACTGAAAATATACTACAAATACGCAGAACTCCTAATAAAAAATAAACAAGCATATGTATGTACTTGCAACCAAGAAAAAAAGAAAAACCTAACTATAAAAAAACAACCTTGTGAATGCAGAAACACTAAAGACAACATAGAAGAATGGAAAAAACTATTCAACCATTACAAAGAAGGACAAGCCATCCTAAGAATTAAAACAGATGTAAAACACAAAAACCCAGCAGTAAGAGACTTTCCTGCTTTTAGAATAGTAGACAAACCACAACATCCTTTAGATAAAACTTCAAAAGTCTGGCCTCTCTTAAATTTCGCCTCTGCAATAGATGATCATGAATTTAAAATAACACACATAATTAGAGGAATAGACTTAAGTATATCAGACGACAGACAAAAATACATTTACAAATATTTTGACTGGAAATATCCAGAAACGCAATACCATGGAAAATTACTAGTCAAAGGAATCAAAAGCACATCAGAAATAAAAAAATTAATTGAACAAAAAAAACTCAAAGGTTGGGACGATCCTTCTTTAGGAACAATAAAAGCATTAAAAAGAAAAGGTTTCCAACCAGAAGCAATTAAAAATTTCATTAAAAAGGCTAGGCTAACAAAAACAGATGTTCAAGTTTCTATAGAAAATCTAAATGCAGAAAACAGAGCTTTAATAGAACCAATTGCAAACAGATACTTTTTCATAGAAAACCCTAAAAAAATAAAAATAAAAGATTTTACAAAAGAAATAGTTAAAATTCATCTACATCCAGACTTCCCAAAAAAAGGTTACAGAACATTTAAAACTTCAGACACATTCTTAATAGAAGAAAAAATAGTTAAAAATAAAACCTACAGATTGATGCACTTATTCAATTTCAAAAACAATCAATTTCTTTCAAAAGAATACGACCAAAAATTAAAAGCAAAACTAATCCACTGGTTACCTAATGAAGATTTAATTAAAACAGAAATCCTAATGCCAGATTCTAAAATTAAAAAAGGATTAGCAGAAAAAACAATTAAAAAATTAAAAATAAATGACATCATCCAGTTTGAAAGATTTGCATTCTGTAAATTAGATAAAATAGAAAATAATACTTTTAAGTTCGTCTACACTCATAATTAATTTTTAACATTTTCTTTCTAACATCTTCAGGTATGTTTAATTCTTCTACTGCTAATTCTATCTCTAATTGATTTAAAGATACAGCAAGATCTAAACCATCTAAAAGTTTAGGCACATCAGATTTTTTAATATAAGATTCAGGTTTAATTGAAGAATCAATTCCAAGATCTGTAAGGTTTAAAAGTAGACCATTATCTCTAGCATAAGCCAACATCTTATCTTGACCAGGACAATAACCAGGAAGACCCTGAACAAGATTATTTATTTTCCCAATAGAATAAACCTCTTCACCAACCCTAGATTGAACCATCCTTCTTACATCATCAGTTTTTGACATAGAACTCTAAATATTTCTTTTATTAATAAAACTTACTATCTTCTACACTTAAGAAAATCTCCCATATCTAGATATTTGTTCTTGTTTTTCAGCTTCTTCTACAAATTGTTCCCTTGTAAGATTAGCACCTAAACCCAACAAAAGCCTATCCAAATCAGAACCAGAAACATAAATAATATTAGCCTGGCGACCAGAAACATTTATACCTAATCTTTCAAAATCTACAACTAAATCATCATTCTCTTGTAAATAACTTTTTATTTTTTTTATAGAAAAAGAACCCGCTCTCAACTTGCTTATATATTTAGATATTTCACTAACAGGATATACACTCTCACCTAAGGCAATTTCAACAAGTCCTTTAAGTTTTGTTGGTTTCATAAATCAAGAAAACACACCTAATTAATAAAACTTACTTTTTTAAACCCCAATATACTTCAAATTCTATGGAAAACCTCTTAAAAAATCAAACTCCAACAATCACCTTAGAAAAAGCTCTAAAATTAAAAAACACTCTCTTCTTAGACGCAAGATCTCAAAAAGAATTTCAACAAGCACACATTCCAGATTCAATTAACCTTCCAATATTAAACAACGAAGATAGAGCATTAGTAGGAACAATCTACAAGCAAGTTTCAAAAACACAAGCAATAGATAAAGCAATGCAACTATTCCAACCAAAAATTAACAACTACCTCAAAAAAATTCCAAAAAATAAAACAATTATAGTTTACTGTTGGAGAGGTGGCCTAAGAAGCAAAGTAATAACAAACCTACTAAACCAAAACAACATAAAAGCCTTCCAACTAGAATTAGGACATAAAAACTACATGAATTACGTTTGGAAACAATTAGAAAAACCATACAAACCTAAATTTATAACTTTATTTGGAAATACAGGAACAAGAAAAACAGAAATAATAACTAGAATAAACCTACCAAAAATAGACTTAGAAGGCCTAGCTCAACATAGATCCTCTTTATTCGGTTCAATTAACTTAATCCCAAGAACTCAAAAAATGTTCTCTACATTATTATATAATGAATTAAACAAACTAAAAAATGAAAAATACGTCATAATAGAAGGAGAATCCAAAAAAATTGGAACAATATTCCTCCCAGAAATAATAAACAAAAAAATAAACTCAGACCTAAAAATAAGAGTTCAGGCTTCAATAAAAACAAGAATAAATACAATAAAAAAAGAATACTTTAAAGATGAAAGCTCAATAAAAAAAATTTCAGAGATAACAGACAAACTAACTAAATTCTTTGGAAAAAAGAAAATATATGAACTAAAAACACAAATAAACAATAAAGAATACAACAAATTCATTGAATTCATATTATTAGAATATTACGATAAAAGATACATTCACAACAAACAACCACATAAATACAATTTAACAATAAACTCAGACAACTTAGATAAAGCTATAAAAGAAATAGAGGGATTTATTTAATCAAAATTAATATGATCTTCGTAATTTAAAGAATTTATCATAAGCTTTCTCAAATCCAACCTCACACAACCCAATGCATAGTCAAGATCTGAGCAAGATCCTTCAGTTTTTCTAGCCATTTCAACTAATCCAATATAAAGTTCAAATTCTTTACAGTAAAAACAGTGTAAATGTGCCCTTGCAGAAGAGTTATCTCCGTTAGAAAAAGCAGAATTAAGTCTTTCCTTAATTTCATACAACTCGTCCATTATCAAATTTAATCCTTCTGACATTATTAATAAGAATTACAAACAAGATTATAAGTCTTTCCAAAAGAATTCTACCCAACCCAAAAACTATATAAACCCCTAAAATTCTCAAAAAAACAGTTAGGAGGAAAGTTAAAATGGAAGCTGAAGTTTCAAACCCAGATAAAACTTATGAAGCTATTGAAATAGCAAAAAAAACAGGTAAAATCAAAAAAGGTGCAAATGAAGTTACAAAGATAGTAGAAAAAAGCCTTGCAAAATTAGTTGTAGTTGCTCAAGACACATCACCTAAAGAAGTAATTCTACATTTAAAACCTTTATGTAAAGAAAAAGAAATCCCTTACGCAGAGGTACCTTCTAAAGAAGAATTAGGAACAGCAGCAGGTCTTAGAGTATCAACTGCAGCTGTAGCAATCACAAAAGAAGGTGATGCAAGAGATCTAATCAAACAAATAAAATGAAACCACAACCAAAAAAGAAACAAGAACCATCTTCTCTTTTCACAAGAGCAGTACAAGCAAGAATAGAAGATATAGTAGGAAGAACAGGCACAAGAGGAGAAGCAATTCAAGTTAGATGTAAGGTTCTTGAAGGTAGAGACCAAAACAAAGTTTTAAGAAGAAACGTAAAAGGAACAATAAAGATTGGAGACATTCTAATGCTTAGAGAAACAGAAATAGAAGCAAGAAAATTATCAGGACAAACTAAAAAATGACAACTTGCTCATTTTGCGGAAAAGAAATAGAAAAAGGAACAGGCAAACAAATAATTAAAAAAGACGGCAAAACATTAAATCTACACGCAAAAAAGTGTGAAAAAAACATGCTAAACCTAAAAAGAAAAGCAAGAAAACTTAAATGGACAACACACTATAAAAAATGATTGAGCAAACACTAGTTCTTATAAAACCAGATGGAGTAAAAAGAGGACTAATCGGAGAAATAATAAAAAGGTTTGAACAACGTGGTTTAAAAATAGTAGCTATGAAAATGATACATCCCGCAAAAGAATTAGCAGAAAAACATTATACTGAAGATATAGAAAAAAGAAGAGGAAAAATAGTAAGAGAAAATTTACTTGAATTCATAACTTCAAACCCAGTAATAGCAATAGTTATACAAGGCTCTGAAGCAGTAGAAGTAACAAGAAAAATTGTAGGCGAAACAGAGCCTAAATCAGCTACACCAGGAACAATAAGAGGGGATTACGCCCACATATCTTTTAAATTAGCAGATAAAAATAAAAAAGTCGTACAAAACCTAATTCACGCCTCATCTAACAAAAAAGAAGCACAACAAGAAATTTCTATTTGGTTTAAAAAACAAGACATTTATAACTATCAAACAAGCCAAGAAGAACATATATTCTAATTATTCCCCCTCTTCCTCATTATATCCTGCCATGAATCCAGCTTCTTCTGGTCTTATTGAATCACTTAATACAGCCTCTTGCCAGTTCTCTTCCTCTTCCTCTTCCCACATTTCTTCTTCTCGTAGCATTTTTACCCCCTTAACAAAACATTTAAATACAACTGCTTATATATAATTAACATATATTTGGAATATAAAATATATATTTAAGGGGGAAGATTAGTGGAACAAAGGAAATTAATTAAGTTTGGAAACTCTTCATTTGTAATATCTTTACCTAGTTATTGGATTAAAAAGAACGAATTAAAAAAAGGAAATAACGTATTCTTCGAAGAAAACTCTGAAGGAAACTTAATTATCACACCATCTATAGAAGAAAAAAGCGACGTCGAAAAGATAAAAATAAACATCAAATCAAAAGATAGTGTTGAACAAGTCTCTAGAAAATTAGTCTCAGCATATATTAAAGGCTACAACGTAATTCAGATAAGTTACTCAAAAGATTTTGATGAAAAAAAACTAAAAGAAATAAAAAATATTATTACAGGCTTAGTTGCTCTAGAAATAACAGAACAAACCAATGAAACAATAAAAGTAAGAGAATTTCTAGACATAAATAAAGTTTCATTACAAGATATAATCAGAAGAATGGACATAATCATCAAATCAATGTTTGAAAAATCAAGATCTAGTTTTAGTTACAAAAATTATAATGAATTGTTAGATAGAGATAAAGAAGTTAACAAACTTTATCATCTTTCTTTTAGAGTAATAAGAAAAGCATTTATGAACCCACAAATTTTTAGATCTCTGAATGTAAACCATTTAGACTTATTTATCATTTGGCGAATTGTTGCCAACATGGAAAAAATTGCTGATGAGATTAAAAGAACTTCTAGATATCTTACTGAAGAAACAATAGATAAAAAAATAGTCGATAGATTCTTAGATCTTTATGTAAAAGTAGAAGAACATTATAACAAAGTTATGAAAGCACACTATAAAAATGATACAATGCTAGCATACGAGGTCGCTGATCAAAACAGACTACTAATAAAAGAATGCAACGAACTTTCTAATAGTACAAGCAATAATAGAAGCGTAATAAAAATTTGCGAAAAATTAAAAGCACTTGTTTCCTACCACAAAACTATTGCAAGAAGTGTTTATACATAAAAAATGTCAATAAAAAATAAAAAAATCATAATAGAACCATCTAGAGAATTAGTAGGCGATTTAGCTAATACACAATTAGAACTAAGGCAAATTAATCACGGTAGGTGCATTCATTCAAATAATTATATAGGTTACAAGGGAGAGAAAAATAAAGTAGTTTTTGTTAAAGAATTCTTAAAAAGCAACAGTTTACATAATTCCAACGAACCCAGAGAAATAGACGAGCTAGATTTAACAAGAAGGTGTCTTGAATGGGATGGTACATTCAGAGGACAAAAAGAGAGACTACTATTTATGCAATTATTCAAAGGAAATTACAAAGATAGATTTCTAAGACTACTAAAAGAAAAGAAAAAAACAGGAGAAAGTCTTTCCGAAACAAGAATCAAAACAGAACTTAAAGATATATTAGACTTTACTATCACTAAACAATTCCTCTTAACTAACTATCACGAATTATTCAGAAACCTTACTTTAAGAGAAAATCATTATCTTGATAAATTACAGCTATATGTTGCAGCTATAGACAATCTTGTATTTAACGAACTATCTAGCTACAATACAAAGGAACATACAGACATATCTTCTAAATTATATCCAGCAATATTAGAAGAACTAAAAACAATGGCTACAACATTTCATAGCTCAAGAAGAATAATATCTTTAGGAGACTTAAAGAGCGATAATATCCATATAGCTTACTCTGGAAACAATAAAAGGAAAGAATCTGAGAAAGAAATTGAATCTTTGGCTTTTACAGACTACGGAAACTTATGCTTAAGCAAACCATTATTAGATTACGCATCCCTTATCACAGATTACGAAGGAGGACTCTATTTTTCAGACCTAATTAGTCTAAAAGACAGAATCAATTTAGTGATTTATGCCGAGCTTCAAGAAACAGACCTATTTAGTCAAGAAAAACCAGAAGAAGAAGATGCGCATAACTTTCTTAAATGTAGTGAATTAGAGGATGTCCTAGCTAGAGTAGATAAGACTATTCCTTTCGATCCGCTTTTATTAGGAGCAGTGAGCGGAATTGCTTATTCCTTATTAAGGACTGCAGGAACATATTCATTATTCAAAATGGACCATAGAGAAAAATTCAGAGATTATAGAAAAAGAGAAGAAAGAAACAAATTTATAAAAGATAACAAATTATGCAGATCTAATGTCTACATACCCTCAAGACTACAAAATATGTATGAATTCTTAGAAGGAACAGAACATTTTCCTCATTTGAAAGAATTTGCATTATTTTTATCAGACAAATATAAAGAAGAAAACCTTTAAAAACCAACATTTCTTCTAATTTAGTATGATAAGACAGCCAATTTGCATACTACTAGCCCATGTAGACCACGGTAAAACATCTATCTTAGATAAAATTAGAGGAACTGCTGTAACAGCTAAAGAAGCAGGCGGAATAACTCAATGTATTTCAGCATACACAATTCAACTAAAAACAATAAAAAAAATATGTAAAAATATATTAGATAAAAAAATAAACTTCACAATTCCAGGAATTTTATTTATAGACTCTCCAGGCCACGAAGCCTTCACAACCTTAAGAAAAAGAGGAGGAAATATAGCAGATATTGCAATCTTAGTTATAGATATAAACGAAGGATTAAAACCACAAACAATAGAATCAATAGAAATCTTAAAAAAATACAAAACACCTTTTATAATAGCAGCTAACAAAATAGATACTCTTTCAGGCTGGAGACCTTCAAACAAACCATTACTACAAAACATAAAAGAACAAGCAGAAACAACTCAAAACTACCTAGACCAAAAACTCTATGAAATCGTAGGAGATTTAGCAAAATACAACTTAAACTCAGAAAGACTAGATAGAATAAAAGACCACGCAAAAGAAATCACAATAGTCCCTGTATCAGCAAAAACAGGAGAAGGAATTCCAGAACTTTTAATGGTTATTTCAGGTTTAGCACAAAAATACTTAGAAGATTCATTAAAAACTTCTACAAACTCACCAGGAAAAGCAACAATCCTAGAAGTAACAGAAGAGAAAGGTATTGGAACAACATTAGATGTAATAGTTTACAATGGAAGAATACAAAAAAATGACACAATCTTAATCGGAACCTTAACAGAACCAATCCAAACAAAAGTAAAAGCATTATTTGAACCAAATAAAAAACAACTAAACCAAGTTAATGCGGCATGTGGAGTAAAAATCTCAGCTCCAAACATAGAACAAGCAACAGCAGGAATGCCAATCAAAGTTGTAAAAAGTAATTTAGAACAAGAAAAACAAAAATTAAAATCAGAAATCCAAGAAGTTTTAATTGAAACAAACAAAGAAGGGATAATTATTAAAGCAGACACTTTAGGTTCTTTAGAAGCATTAACATTACTCTTAAAAGAAAAGAATATCAAAATAAAATCAGCTTCAATAGGAGATATAACAAAAAAAGATATTGCTACAGCATCTTCAGAATTAGACGAATTAAATAAAGTGATTATAGGTTTTAATGTGAAAACTTTAGAGTCATCAAAAGAAATTAAGATTATTACAGATAATGTAATTTACAAATTAATCGAAAACTTAGAAAAATTCTTTGAACAAAAAAAGAAAGAATTAGAACAAAAACAACTTGAACAAATAACAAAACCTTTCAAAATTCAAGTTTTACCAAATTGTATTTTCAGACAGTCAAATCCAGCAATAGTTGGAGTAGAAGTTTTAGCAGGTACATTAAGAACAAACACACCTGTAGAAAAAAACAATAAAAAATTAACAGAAGTAAAAGCAATACAAGAAGAAGGGAAAAACATATCAGAAGCAGAAAAAGGAAAACAAGTAGCTGTTTCATTACCAGGAATTATTGCAGGCAGACAAGTAAAAGAAAAAGATATTTTATATTCTATAATTACACAAGAAGAATTTAAAAAACTAAAGAAATTCAAAAACTTATTAACTCCAGATGAAATTAATTTACTAAAAGAATATGCAGAAATGAAAAGAAAAGATAATGCATTATGGGGTGTTTAATCATTAAAAAGCAACTCAGCACGTTCTAAACGTCCTAGCAAAGTAGAAGGAAGCTTTTGGTCCAACTCAACAAAATTAACTTTCTCTCTATTATAAAAAAAGCCTTTAGAAACCTGGTCTTCATTAATTTCATATATATTATATTCTAAAGAAATACCTTCGGGACTTTCAAAATAACAAACTAACCTTTGACTGTTCTCATCCAAAGTGCCATTCACTTTATACCATTCACTAAGAAATCCATCATCATCTTCAACTACAAACCCTTCTATAAGTAAATTTTTCATAAAAATCAGCAATAAACAGACACTTATAACTCTTTCCTTTACTAAAACCTAACCCAAAAACTATATAAACTCCTAAAAATCACAAATTTCTTAATGGCAATCAAATTAAATATAGGAGATCCAAAAACAAAAAAAACATACAAAAAAGAAATAGAAGATATTACTCCATTCTTAAACAAAAAATTAAAACAAAAAATAGATGGTTCTCCTTTCGGATTAAAAAATTATGAGCTAGAAATTACAGGTGGTTCAGATAAACAAGGCTTTCCTATGAGATCTGACTTAGATACAACAGGCAGGAAAAGACCGTTAGTTGTTTCTGGTACAGGAGCTAAGAAAAAAGGTAAAGGAATAAGACAAAGAAAAACAGTTAGAGGAAACACAATTAGTGAAGAAATAGTTCAAATTAACTTAAAAATCACAAAACAAGGAACAATAGATTTAGAAAAAGCATTAGGATTGGTTCAAGAAGAAGCTCCTAAAGAAGAAGCAAAATCTGAAGAAAAAAAAGAGGAAGTTAAAACCGAAGAAAAGAAAAAAGAAGTTCCTAAAGAGGAAAAACCTGTAGAAGAACCTAAAAAAGAGGAACCAAAACCAGAAGAGAAAAAAGAAGAAAAACCTAAAGAAGAAGTAAAAGAAACTCAAGCTAAAGAGACTCCCAAAACTGAAGAAAAGAAAGAAATTCCAAAAGAAGAAAAAACTAAGGAAGTAAAAGAAGAACCTAAGAAAGAATAAAACACTCTACCAAAACACATATAAACTCTTCTTAAAAACCTAATTCTAATGAAAAAAGAACTAATCCCTGAATTAAGTATTGTTTTAGTAGGTCATGTAGATCACGGAAAAACAACTCTAACTAAGGCTTTATCAGGAATCTGGACAGACACACACTCAGAAGAATTAAAAAGAGGAATTACTATAAGATTAGGATATGCTCACACAACTTTCTATAAATGTTCTAAATGTAATCTATATACAACAGAAAAAAAACACTGTAATCAAGAATCAATCCCTCTAAGAACAATTTCTTTCATAGATGCACCAGGACACGAAACATTAATGGCCACAATGCTTTCAGGAACATCAATAACAGATGCAGCTTTATTAATAATAGCAGCAGATGAATCTTGTCCGCAACCCCAAACAAAAGAACACTTAATGGCTTTAGAAATTATGGGCGTAAAAAACATAATAATCGTACAAAATAAGATTGACCTCTTAAAAAAAGAAGATATTTTAAAAAATCACAAACAAATAAAAGAATTCACAAAAGGAACAATAGCAGAATCAGCACCAATCATACCAATAGCAGCAAAACATAATATAAACATAGACATTCTAATCCAAACAATTCAAGAAAAATTTAAAACACCAGAAAGGGATAAAACAAAAAAACCTATTTTCTACATAGCAAGATCTTTTGACATAAATAAACCAGGCTCAAACATAAAAAGCCTTAAAGGCGGAGTCATAGGTGGAGCAATGAAACAAGGAGTTTTAAAAATTAATGATAAAGTAGAAATAAAACCTGGAATAAAAACACAAAAAGGATACAAACCTCTAAAAACAGAAATCACTTCCTTAAACACAGCAAACTTAGACTTAAAAGAAATCTCGCCAGGTGGTTCAGCAGGAATTTTAACAAAACTAGACCCTTCTTTAGTTAAATCAGACAATCTAACAGGAAATATATTAGGTTTAGAAGGAGAAATACCAAAAACATACAACGAACTAACACTAAAAACCCATTTACTAGAAAGAATGGTAGGTTCAAAAGACGAACTAACAATAGAACCAATAAAAAAGAATGAAATTTTAATGTTAAACGTAAATTCAGCAGCCACAGTAGGAACAGTAACAGAACTAAAAAAAGACACAGTCAAAGTTATCTTAAAACTTCCAGTTTGTGCAGAAAAAGCAGATAGAGTTACTATTTCTAGAAAATTAGGAACAAGATGGAGACTAATAGGTTATTCTGAAATTTTAAATTAAACACACACCAAATTATAAAAAATTTCCAACCACAACATTTATAAACAACCTCTTCACCTAATAAATTTGTCGAAGAAGAAAACAGATGTGTTTTCTCTAAATCAAAGATGAAACCTTTGTTACCAAGTTTAAGGGAAAAGAAAAGATATATTGTCTTCAAAACATCCCAAAATATAACAAATAAAGAAGTAACAAACAAAATAAAAGAATTCATCGGAGAATTAGGCTTAGCAGAATCAGGAACAATGATAATAAAAAATAAAAATAATAAGTTAATCTTAAAAACAAACCCAAAATACACAGATAAAATAAAGATAGCTTTAGCACTATCTAAAAAACCAGTTCTAAACCCTATTCTAACTACAGGATCAATAAAAAAAACCTCGGAGGTGAAAATTTAAAATGCAACCAACAATGGCACA
>CAYFGV010000003.1:0-45971 GCA_964342845.1 Candidatus Woesearchaeota archaeon | reverse complement strand
TCAGATGAGTTAAATAATGATTTTTTTAATTTTTCTAAAGGGCGTAGTCCTGTTATTTTTAGCGGTGATGATTGCGTTTGTTATTGGATTGAAGAGAATTTGCCTTTAGAGTATAAGAGATTAGAAGAAAGTTTTGATTTGTTGAGTAAGGCTGATGTTTTTTTAGGAAGGATTAGAAGACAGCAACATTGGAGGTTTTTTGTTTATGGAAAGGCGTTGAATTTAGGTGTTAATGTTGTTGATAAAGGAGATGGCAAAGTTAAGTTTAAGAAGACTAGAAGGAGTCCTAAACAGAATTTTAGGTTATGGAGATTGGTTAGTAAAAAGAAAAAGATGGTTGCTGAGAAAATTGCTTTGAAAAATCATTTATCTGTTAGTAAGGCTATGAAAGATGTTTTGCCTTATTTTAAGCTTATTAGTTTTGATAAGAAAAGTTTAATGGAAGAATTTGATTTTAGTAAAGAAGAAGTGGAATGGTTAAATAATCATAGACCTTAATTTACCTATTCTTTGATTAATATCCGGGTGAGTACTAAATAATTTAAAGAAACTTTTTGCTGTAAAAGGATTTACTATAAACATATGTGCTGTTGCTTGATTTCCCATTTTCATTGGATGTTCTTTAGCTGAAGTGTTTAGTTTTTGTAATGCATCTGCTAAAGAGTTCGGATCTTTGACTATTTTTGCTCCTGTTGAGTCTGCTAAGAATTCTCTACTTCTTGAAATTGCTAACTGGATTATTACAGCTACTATTGGGGCTATAATTGCTAAAGCTATAAGTTCGAAAATATTAGAGTTATCTCCATCTCCCCTCATACCGCCAAAGATAGCTGCAAATCTTGCCATAAAAGCTAAATAAGAGATTGCACCTGCTATTGTTGCTGCTATTGTTGAAATTAAGATGTCTCTGTTTTTTATGTGTGCTATTTCATGAGCTAGAACTCCTTTTAATTCATCTTTTGAAAGTAAACCCATAATTCCTTTTGTTACTGCAACTACTGCTTTTTTTGGGTTTGGACCTGTTGCAAAAGCATTTGGGTTTTCTGAAGGGATGATATAAATTTTTGGTGTTGGAATTGATGCTCTTAATGCTATATCTCTTACCATTTCGTATAATTCTGGGTTTTTTGTTTTATCTACTTCTTTTGCTTTGTACATTGCTAGAACTATTTTATGTGAAAAGAAATAGGATATGAAATTCATTGCTATTGCTATGAATAAAGCTATTGTTAGGCCGGATTGTCCTCCAATTAGTGCACCGATAACTAGGAGTAGTCCTGTTAATATTCCTAAAAATAAAACTGTTTTTATTTGGTTTATCATTTCTTGTTTTTTTAATTACGAGTTATTTATAAAGTTTATGATAGAAATGCTTAAAAGGGTTAGAAATAGAATTTAGTTATATGGGTTATAAGACTGTGATTGGAAGAGATGAAGGAGATAAAAAGAAATTTGGTGATAAAGGCTTAGTTTTTCTAGGAAAGCAGTATGTTAAGATGGGGACTTCTACTTCGTTGAGTAACGAGGTTTATATGGATGTGGCTAAGGCTCATGTTGTTTTAGTTAGCGGTAAGAGAGGCCAAGGTAAGTGTCTTTTAGGAGATACATTAATCCAATTAGATGACGGAAGACAGGTTCCTATCCAGAATTTAAAGGATAATGACAGTTGTGCTGTTGGCTTAGATAATAATCTGAAAATTAAGCAATTAGAAAAGAATGATTTTTTTGAAAGAGAAGTAGAGGAAATATTATATTTAAAACTAAGAAGTGGAAAAGAGATTAAATTAACTCCAGAACATCCTTTATTGACTGTAAAAGGTTGGCGCCCAGCTGAAGAATTAAATTTAGGAAGTAGAATAGCTACTCCAAGAAAAATTGATGTTTTTGGTAGTGAAGTTATGGAGGATTATAAAATCAAAATATTGGCTTATTTGATTGCTGAGGGGCACACCAGGCAAAGCTGGGTGTTGTTTAGCAATTCTGATGAGATTATCCTTAATGATTTTAAAGAGAGTATCTTTAGATTTGACAAAGACTTACAAGTAGACTTGCATAGTAAACCTGGATGTTATAGAGTTGCTAACAAAGATAATAGATATAGTTTTAGGGAAAATCCTGTAAAAAGTTGGTTGAAATCTCTTGGTTGCTATGGTTATTATGCTAAAGAAAAGTGGATTCCTGAAGAAATTTTTAAATTAAATAAAGAAAGTTTAAGTTTATTTTTAAGTCGTTTGTTCTCCTGTGATGGGAGTTTATATAAAACTAAGAATAGTTGGGAGATTTCATATTCCTCTTCTTCTAGTAAGCTAATAAAACAAGTACAGAATATTCTTTTGAGGTTCGGAATTATTTCTAAATTAAGGACAAAAACAGTAAAGTGTAATAAAAAAGAATTTGAAACTTTTGAACTACTTGTAAATTCTGAAAATACTGTTAAATTTATCGAGGAAATTGGATTTTTTGGAGAAAAAGCTAAAAAACAAGAACAATGTTTGAATGAAGTTATTACAGTGGTTAAAAATCCTAATGTTGATACAATTCCTAAAGGAATTTGGGATATTTACAGACCATCTAATTGGGCTGAAATTGGAAGGGGATTCGGTTATGCTTATGCAAAGGCTATGAGAGAAAGGATTAGGTATTGTCCTTCGAGGAAAACCTTGTTACAGATTGCGGAAATTGATAAGAATGAACAATTAAAGTTGTTAGCTCAATCTGATATTTTTTGGGATGAAATTATTGAGATGAAGATTATGGAAGGTAAATTTAAAGTTTATGATATTTCTGTTCCTAATTTTCATAATTTTGTTGCTAATGATATTATTGTTCATAATAGTTATTCTCTTTCTGTTATGGCAGAAGAAATGGCTAGACTGCCTGATGAAGTTTCTAAAAATTTATCTGTTGTTATGCTAGATACAATGGGAATTTTTTGGACTATGAAATATCCTAATGAAAGGGATGAAGATTTGCTTAGGGAATGGGGTTTGAAACCTGAGAAGTTGGAAGAGGTAGATGTTTATGTTCCAGAAGGTTATTTTGAAAAATATAAAGAAATGGGTGTTGATGCTGATTTTTCTTTTTCTATTAAAGTTAGTGAATTAAATGCAGGTGATTGGAGTAATATTTTTGAAGTTAGTTTAGTTGATCCATTAGGAATAATGATTTCTAGAATTTTAGAAGAAGTTAGAGATAAGTATGAAGATGATTTCAGTATAGATGATATTTTGGAGTTTATTGAAAAAGATAAAAGAGCTGAAAAGAATGTTAAAGATGGTTTATTTAATATGTTTTCAGCTGCTAAAGGCTGGGGTTTATTTAGCAGAGAGGGTACACCTGTTAGTAAAATTATTAAAAGAGGAAGAGTTAGTATTTTAGATGTTAGTGTTTATGATAATCAGAATATTAAGGCTTTAGTTATTGGGTTGTTAGGAAGAAAATTATTAAAAGATAGATTATTAAGTCGTAAGATGGAAGAGATTCAGACTATTGGTTCTGGATATAGTTATTTTTCTGATTTAGAAGAAGATAAAGAACAGGTTCCTTTTGTTTGGTTGATGATTGATGAGGCTCATGAGTTTTTACCTAAAGAAGGAAAAGTGGCTTCTTCAGATGCTTTGATTCAATTACTTCGTGAAGGTCGGCAACCTGGAATTTCTTTGGTGTTAGCTACACAACAACCAGGAGAGATTCATACTGATGTTATGACGCAATCAGATATTGTAGTTAGCCACAGAGTTACTGCTAAGAAAGATATAGATGCTTTGAATAGTATGATGCAGAGTTATTTGGTTAATGATATTCAGAGATATTTGGGTGAATTGCCTAGATTGAAAGGTTCTGCTATTATTTTAGATGATAATTCTGAAAGGATTTATCCTATGCGTGTTAGGCCTAAGCTGAGTTGGCATGGTGGTGAAACTCCTTCTGCTGTAAAAGTTAGAAAGTTGGATTTAGGCCTTTAAATCTAAGCAGATTCTGTAGGTTGATGGGGCGTATTTTCCTGCTTTTGTTAATTTTACTGTTTTGAATTGTTTTTTGTATTTGTTTATTAAGTTTTTGAAGTTTTCTTCTCTTTCGAATAAGTATAGATGTATGGTTCCTTTTGGTTTTAGGTGTTTTTTAGCTTCTTTTAAGTATAAGTGTGCTTCTTTTGGTAATGGCATTATTATTCTGTTGTAGGTTTTTAAGTTAGGTAGGATTTTTTTAACATCTTGGTTGTATAGAGTGATATTAGTTGTTTTGTTTATTTTTAAGTTTTCTTTTGCGTATTTGTGGGCTATTGGGTTGATTTCTATTGCATCTATGTGTTTTGGTTTTGCGTTTTTTGCTATTATTAATGGGAATGGTGCTACTCCAGAAAATAAAGTTAGTATGTTTTCATTTGGTTTTACTTGTTTAGCTATTCTTAGTCTTTCTGAGCCAGATCTTACAGAGAAGTAGCATTTTTCTACATTTAGATGGAAGATGCATTTGGATTCTCTATGGTAGGTTATTTTTGTTTTTATTCCTTTTAGATGTTTTAAGGTAGGTGTTCTGTATTTTCCTTGATATTGTTTTGTTTTTACTAGAATAGTTTTTATGTTTTTATGTTTTTTTAAGAGTAGTTTTGCTACTTTTTTTTGTTTTTGTATTTTTTCGTTTATAATTAAGATAGAGCCAACTATGTCAAAAGAGCTTGGTAGTTTTGGTTTTTTTAGGAAATTTAGCATTAGATTATAGAAAGCTTTAAATAAATAAAGGTATCTATTGTTTTAAAAATTTGATATGGGGTGAATGATAATGGATAATAAAAAGATATTTTGTTTGATTGTTTTTAGTTTGTTTTTTATTGGTTTGTTTTCTGGGGTTGTAGAGGCTGGGCCAAAAACACCAGGAGAGGTTTGGGATGTTACTTCAGGATGGTTAAAAGGTCTTTTTGATTTAAACAAAACAGTACAATTAGGGGGAATGTCTGGTGACAGTTTAACTTGGGGAATGGCTTTAGTTATGACTGTTATTCTTTTTCTTGTTTTGTTACTTGTAAGTTCTAGAGTAGATGTACTTAGGAGTTTTGCAGAGGAACGAAAATGGTCTTTTACGATTTTAGGTCTAATTGTATCTTTTAGTTTAGTTGTTTTTGCAGGATTAGGTGGTATATTAGTTCCATTATTTGAATGGGTTGGAATTTTTGGAGGTATTTTAGGATATATAGCAATATTTGGTGGTGGTGGACTTATAATATACATGTTGGTTGCTGGATTAGGCAAGAAATTTGGTGATGTCGGATTAAATGTTGCCAAAGCTAGAGAAAGTGCAGGCAAACAATCCCAGGCTATAAGAGAGGCACATACTGAAAGAGTTCTTGCTAGCCAAGAGAAATCAACAATAAGAGGTTTGAGAAGTGCCATAAAAAAGAGGGATGTAGCAAAAATTAATTCATATATTGCAAAACTTGGTGAAAATCTTGAATCCCAAGAGAAAGTATTGGAAAAAATGAGAGATAACATACAGCAATTAAAAAGAGTGGGTTTAACAGGCTATAGAGGAAAGGATTGGGATGAATTTGAAAAAGAAGCTGATGGTGCTCTTGGAGCAATAGTTACTGCTCATGATAAGTTAAGAAAAGTAAAAGATACAGAAGAACTATCAAATATTCTCGATGAAATTAGTCGACAAAGAGCTATTATCGAAAAAGTGTCTAAGGTGATAGAAAAAAGAAGGCCATCATAGAAACCTTTATATATTTCTTTTTTTATTTGTTTAAATTATGAAAAAGAGGCTGTTAATGTTTTTGTTTGGATTTTTGTTGTTAGTTAAACAAGTTTATGCTGCTTATTATGAAAATCCTTTTTCTTATTTCTTTTATAGTGTTTGGGATGGTTTATGGTATGGTTCTTTTGGTTATAGTTATTATTCAGCTAGTTTAGGGTATATTTTATTAGTTACTGCTTTATTATATGCTGTAATACAACCTTTATCTAGGCAGATTAAGATATTTAAAGATGCTGAACATAAGAATGCTGCACTTGTTTTTTCTATTGTTTTGTCTTTCTTAATTGCATGGGCAACTCCTTTTGCTATGTGGTTGCAAGGTTTGTTGTATGATGTTGCTTGGATATCTATTTTATTATTGCTTGTGTTATTAGGTCTTGGTATTTATTCGGCTTTAGGAACAAGTATTAGGAAGGCTTCTAAAGCTGTTAGTAAGGCTTCAAAAGAGAGGTATGAATCTAAAGCAGGGCTTGAAGGGGCTAAGAAAGGTTATGAAGAAGCTAAGAAAGGGCATGAAATGGTTAAAATTTCAAAAAAAATGAATAAAGATGAGTTAAAACTTGCTAATGAATTGAAGAAAGATATCAAAGGGGAACAGATAAAATCATTTAAGAATCATTTAAATAACTTAGATAAGAAAATAGAAGATGAATTAATTAGGTTAAGAAATCTTAGAAAAGTAGAAATAACAATTAATAATAATCTTGAAAAAATAAAAAATCAAAATGGTGGTGTTTCTGCTAAAAATGAAAAAATAATAAAAAAAATTGAAGAATTATCTGAAGACATTATCAATTGCTTACAGACATATTTTGAGGGTTTCAAAACTGTAGATGAAATTAGAGATAAACTAGATTCAATAGACATAAAGGAAGAAAGGGATAAAGCACTACAAATAGTAGGTGGTTTAGAACTAAAATTAAAAGAAATTGGTGATTTAAATAAATTAATAGATTCTATTTTAGCGGAAGTTAAGAAAGAATATAATAAAATTAACTATATGTCTAAAAATAATAAATAAATTATTTTGAATATTTTTTAATCATTATCTTCGTGTTTTGTATATCTTATCTCTATAGGATGCTCTCCTGTTTTTACTATAAATCTAATATTTGATTCTTTGGATAGGTTAGGGATTTGTTTTAATATTTCAGCTGCATTATCAATAACATTCCTAATTGTTTCTTGAAAACTAGAATAACGTTCTGTACCTGCTTTTATTCTCTCTTTTTCAATCTCTCCTTGCATCGCCTCTGTCCTCAATTCTGATTCAATTGTCGCTAAATAAAGTTCTGCTTGTTTTTCAATATAAACCTGCGTCACTTCTGACATAACCTTAGTACGATTTGACTCTCTCATTATCTCAGCTTCTCTTATCTTTCCTACAAATTCTATTGCAGCAGTCTTTATTTTTTCTTCAAGCCTATCTTTAGAAACTCTCCTTTCAGTCTCTGCCCTAATGGACTCTCTAGTCTGCATAGCTTGTTTATATGCTTCTGCTTCAACATGCGTAGCCTTAAGTTGGTTATCAGATAAATACTTTTGACCGTCTATGTGGCTCTGCAACATCCTAACATTTGCATCATATTTTAATTTTTGAAGATCCCTCAACCCATTCATCCTAATCTCCTCTCGTCTAGTCAAACCGTCCTCAGAAAATCTTGTCATTTCAACCTGACTATCAAGATGGTGCATTCCAAGCTCGTGCATCTTTTTCTGGTAATCAAACTTAACCTCAGATTCCATCTTTGTCCGCTTAGTCAAACCATCCTGAACAATACCTGTTCTAGTAGTTAAACCATCTTCAGAAAGTCTTGTCATTTCCACCTGACCGTCAACACCGTACTTAGCAACCTCTGCACCAGTCTCAATCTTTAATTTTTCAACTAACGCACCAATAGTCGCAATCCTCTCATCTGATTGTAACTCTCTAAATCTCGCTACATAGGGAAGAATCTGTGGAGACAATAATTTCTCTCTATGTGCATAAGCTAAAGTAGCAATCTCTGGATTTAAATCATATAAAGCATCTAACGGAGTTGTATTCCGCAAAGCTACACTCCTAATTTCAGGTTTACCAATTTCCATTAATTGATTATTTATATTTGCCATTTTCAAATATATCCAAGCCAAGACTTAACAAATGCACAATATCCTCCATTCTCCTCATGCCGATCTATCCCGCAAAGCATAAAGTTACCATATCCTACATTATCCTCTATATAATGTCTACAGACAATGCCCTTCTCTCCCTCACTAAAAACCAGTTGTATATCACAGCCCCCTTTTGCACAATACTTCTCTATAAGAGCCGGCACCTCAACATATGATTTATTTTCAGCAAGATTCAAAATCTTAGCTAATTTCTTTTTATCAGCAGGCGATAAATTCTGAATAATTTTAAGAAGGTCGCCTGAAGCATTTTTCTTACTTGTTCCAGACTTTCCTGTTACAGCACCTAAAACATCCTCCAAAGGAGGCAACTTTGGTAAATTATCTTTTGCCATTTTATTATCTCCAAGTACTACTAAAATTACAAACCACATAAAGAAAGTCCTCGGAAACGCCATAACGACAATCACCGTATCTAAGATATTTACAAATAACAGTTCTATTCCCCTCAATAGAACTAAACTGTATATCACAATCTCCTTTTGCACAGTGTTTGTCTATAACAACCGGTTCTTTAACATATGATTTATTTTCAGCAAGATTCAATGCTTTAGCTAACTCTTTTCTTTCAGCATCTGATAAATTTCTAATAGCCTCAACAAGATAATTCCCAATATCCTTACTTATTCCAGACTCTCCTGTTACAGCACCTAAAACTTCCTCCAAAGGAGGCAACTTTGGTAAATTATCTTTTGCCATTTTGTTATAATCTTTATTTTATTATTTAAAATAACAATTTATTGGCATTTATAAAAGTTTCTATGTTAACCATTTTTAAGTAGTTATTACTTTTGGATAGAAATCTTTAAAAAGAATTAATTCTAAAATAGAAGTATGCCTAAGAAAAAAGTTATTAAAAAAAAGAGGGTTTCTAGAAAAGATATTCTAAGAGAAGAGAAGAAAATAGAGAGTTTAGAGAGAAAACAGTTAAAAGAATTAGAAGAGTTGGAGGAATTAGAAAAAAAGATTTTAAAACAGACTAAACCACATACTTTAAGAAAAGTAACTTATAGAGATATAACTAAGGCTGTAATTGGTGCTTTTATTGGTATTGTAGCTCATTTTGCTTTTTTAGAAGGAGTTCATTTATCTGAGAGTATAGATATGGGAAGAGCTATTTTAATCTTAATTGTTTCTTATTTTATTGGCGGTGGATTGTTGTATGTTACTGGATTTAGAAAGGTTAAAACTGTGAAGGTGTTTAAGTTTATTCCTTTAAGATTAACTGTTATTTATTTTACTGCTATTGGAGTTATTTTGTTTGTATTATTTTTATTTGGAATAGTTGGAACTGAAGCTCATTTTGAGGAGGTATTTAAGCAAGTAGCAGTTATTTCTGTGCCTGCGATTATAGGTGCTAGTGCTGCTGATTTGCTGGGACATTAGGAGAATGAAAGAAGATATATTAAAAAGATATGAAAAAATAGAAAAAGATTTTTTTAGAAATATAAAAGGAGGGTTAGATAGTATTGAATCTGCTTATCTAAATAGTTTACCTAGAGAATTAGTGGAGAGGATTGTTGCAGATTTGGCGGCCAATACCAGAGATTTAAAAGTCATTTTACAAAATATGAAAAATAGTGGGGCTGATAGAAGAAAAATAGGAATAAAAGAAAAGATAGTGGGTGAGATTTCAGAGATGGTTGGAAATCCTAAATTTAAGAGAAGTTTTAAAAATTATCTTCCAAAATTAAAAAGTTTAAAGACTAAATTAAAACCATTTTGTTAAACCTTTTTGTTCTTTATTTAAAGCTTTTAAAGTTTTATCTACTCTTTCTTCTGAGAATTCGTGTTTGTCTACTAGGAGTTGTTTTATTTTTTCTTTATTAGGAGGTCCCCATTTTAGTTGATAGTTTTTCATAATTGGCATTGATTTAAAAACTGCGTAGATTTCTTTCCAGTTAAAGTCTGGTTTTACTTGTTTGAATAGTTCATCGTAGTCTTTGTATTGTTTTACTAATTTTAAGGCTGTTTTTGGGCCTATACCTTTTACTCCTGTGTTGTAATCTGTTCCTATTAAAATAGCCATAATTAACAATTGGTCTCTTGTTATTTGAAATTCATTTAATAGATCTTTTAAGATAATCATTTCTGGGTAGGTTTTTATATAATTTCCAGAGGGAAGTCTTCTTCTTTGTGAAAGGGTTAGGTTAGTTATTAATCTTGGTGTTCCGTATATTAAACAATCTATGTCTGAGGATGCGGTTGCCCAAACATCTTTTTGTTCTGCCATAAAAGCCATTTGTGCGTCTGCTTCTGAAGGTGCTTGTATAATTGGTATTCCCATGGCTTTGATTAATTCTTTAGATCCATCTATGATTTCTTGGGTTAATCTTCCTGTTCTTTTTGCAAATTTAAGTTTTTCTTCATCTGTTTCTGCTTTTTCTAATTTTTCCATTGCTTGTTGTTTTAGACTAGATCTTCTTTCTTTTTCTTTTTCTTTTAATTTTGGAGGCTTTCCATCAAAAACTACTGCTAATTTTATGTTATTTTGCATTAATTTAGTGAATCTCGACCAAATACCTAGGTAAACAGAGGTTATATTTCCTTTTGAGTCTGTTAAAGGAGTTCCATCTTGTTGTCTTATCGAAGAAAGAAATTGATATGCTGAGTTTGAAAAATCTATAACTATCTTTTTATTTGCTAGGTCTTTGAAATCTAATTGTTTTTTTGTTACAATAGATGTTAGTTTAACTCCCATCTTATTAGGTTGTTTTTTATTATATATAAAGATTTTTAAAAAAGAATATAAATGGGTATTTTAGAGAATTAGTTATGATAAAAAAAGTTGTGTTGGATCATAAAGGTGGTTTTTATTTTTATAGGGTTAATGAGAAAAAAATAGGTTTGTGTTCTTTTAGTGAGTTGAATAGGTTTATTTACAGAATGTTTGATGAATGTCCTGATGATTACTTTTCTTCTGGTCCTAGGAGTTCTTCTTTGAAGTTTTTAACTGAGAATAACGTTCACCATGTTAAAGGTCATGAGGTTAGTTTGTTGGCTGAACATGGTTTAGAAGCTAATGGAGAGAGGTATAAGGACAATCACTCCAAGGTTCAGATATTTATGTTGGAGAATGATGATAAGACTATTGCAATGGAGGTTCCTATTTGGCTAGAGAGTGCTGAGTTGGATGAGTATATTTCTTTGTTTGGTTGTTTAGAACCTTTGACAGGACATATTGATATTTTAAGGATTGAAGATGGAAAGATTTGGATTTGGGATTATAAGCCAGGTGCTATGAAAGAGAAATATGCTGCTACACAGGTTTTATTTTATGCTTTGATGTTAAGTAAGAGAACAGGGATTAGTTTGGAGAAGTTTAGGTGTGGTTATTTTGATGCTACAGATGCTTTTATTTTTAAGCCAGAAGGTTTGGTTAAATCAGAGGTTGGGTTGAGGAAGTTTGTTTAGAGGTTTTTATAGATATTTTTTCTATGTCCTAATTTAATCACGAAAATTAGAAGTATTTCTTCTTTTAAATCGATAATTATCCTATACTCTCCAGATCTAAGAGCGAAATAAGGACTTCCAACTAACTTTTTTATATGGGTGTGAGGTCTTATTCTAGCTCTTTCAATTGTTGAAATTATTCTAGTTTGTGTTGTTTTATCTAATTTATAAATTTGTTTTTCAGCTATTTTTGAGAATTCAACACCATACATTTTAGTTTAGACCTAAATTCTTCTTAACTTCTGCAAGAGAAACTATTTTTCCTTCTTTAAATTCTTTCTCAGCCTGTTTTATTTCTTTTTTTGTTTCTTCAGATAGTTCCATTGTATCCTCCAATAAATCCCAAATCACTTCTTCGTAACTTTCATTGTCGTACTGTTTTCTATTTTTAAGGATATGTACTAACTCGTTGCTAATTTGGATTGTAGTTGTCATAGTGAACTATAGTTTGCTATAGTATATAAAGGTTTTGGTTTGTATCGGTATAGAGTAGAAAGTGAATGAGCCGAGATTAATAGTTAAAAAGACTTGTTTGTTGTGTTACTAATTCATCAAAGGTTTTATTGAAAAAAACTAAGATTGAGTCTGCAATTGGTTTTATTTGTTTTTTGATATATTGTTCGTAATCTATTTGATGTTTTAGGTTTTGTATTGGTTCTGGACCATCTGTTGTTAGGTAATATTCTATTAGGTTTGATTCTAATTTTTTTAGTTTTCTGGCCGCCTTAATGTGCTGAGGCGTAATTTTTGTATAAGCATCTAACTCTTTTCTTATAGATTTTCTGTAGATTAGTTTTTTATCATGTTTTCCTTTTTTAATATCATCTACAAGTTTTTTAGTGAAATTAACAACTTCTTTTTCATGAAAGACTCTGTCTAATAATTCTAATTGAAACTCTTTTGCTAGTTGGGTCCAATCTCCTCTTACGCTTTCTAATCCTACAAAATCTATTTTTTCTTTTCCATCTATGTTAAGTAAACCAGCATATCTTTTTTTTGCTCCTTTTTCTTGTCCTCTAACTTTAGGCATTAAGAATTTGATATATGTTTTTTCGTATTCTAGGTGTAGCTTAGATTCTCTGTTGTATTTTTCTTTTATGTATTTATCATAGAAATCATTTATTTCTTTTTCTAGTTTTTTCCCTAATTCTTTTGCTTGTTCTAGTGAATTTGCTTTTGAAACTAAAAATATTGAGTCAGTGTCACCGTAAATAACTTCGTGTCCTTTTTCTTGTATTATTTTTTCTGTTTTTTGTATTAAATATCTAGCAAAGCTTGTTATAGCGTTTCCTAGGTTTTGATTATACATTCTGTAAGCTGGTGATGCCATTGCTCCCCAGAAAGATGCCATTAAAGTTTTAAGAGCGAAAATTGCTGTTTTGTCTTTTTTCTTTTTGTAGATTTCTCTTTCTTTCCAGATATTGTCAAATAGGGAAGGTACTACTCCTTCTATTTCTGTTGTGAAAAATGCTTTGTTTGGTGCTTCTATAACGTTCTTTTCTTTTTTCTCTCTGTAGGTTATTGGGTCTATGTTGAAGGTTTTTATTATTGTTGGGTATAGTGATTTGAAATCTAAGATGATTACATGGTTGTATATTCCTGGTGTTGGTTCTTTTACATAAGCTCCTTTTAATCTTTCTGTTCTTTCTGTAAATGTTGAAGAAGGTAATACTATATTTCTTTTTCTTGCTTGTTTTAAGTATAAGGAGTCTAAGGATGCTATAGTTGCTGAAGTTCTATCTAAAGGCATTCCTGTTAAGAGACTTTTTTTAATTGTTAGGTTTAATGTGTCTGTTTTTTCTAAAATTTTTATTACTAATTCTGCGTCTTTTAGGTTGTAATCTACTAATTTTTGTGGTTGTTCTTTGAAGTAGCGTTCTATTGTTTCTCCTTTGTTTTCTTGGATTAGTTTTCTTTCTCCTAAGATTGTGTTTGCTGCTGTGTCTAGTCTGTAATCTTGTAATTTTATGTAAGAAGATCTTAGAATATTCATTGCGTCTAGGATTTGTCTTCCTGGAAAATCTGCTTTTGAAGTTTTGAAAAAGTTTTTTTCTAATTTTAATTTGCAAAGTGTGTTATCTCTTCCTAGGTTTGTTGGTAGGTTGTAGTGTTTTAATCTGTTGAAGATAACTTTTAAGTCAAAATCTATTAGGTTCCATCCAGTTATTATGTCTGGGTCTATTTGTTTTATATATTCTGAGAATTTAATTAAGAGATCTTCTTCGTCTTGGCAAGAGATTGCGTTTTTTAGAGATTTTTTTGTTATTATTAAGACTTTTTTGAAATCGTTTGTATAAAGTGAGATTGAAAATATCTTTTTTGCTTTTGAATCTGTTTCTATGTCTATTGAGAGAGTTTTTAAGTTTGGGTTGTGTTGGGTTGGTGTTAAGGTTGGTTCTTTGTAGACTCTATCTACTTCGTCTTCTTGGTCATATTCTCCTTCTATGTTTAAAGAGCCTTGAATTTCTTTATCTATTAAGAATCTGTTTGTGAATCTTATATCTGCTTCATAGCATTGTATGTTATTTTCTTCTAGAGTGTTTCTTAGTTGTTTTACTTCTTTTGGAATGTTTAGGATTATTTTAGTTACCTGGTTGTTTTTTATGTCTTTTAGAGGTGTATTTTCATAGTTTAGTTTCTCTAATTGTTTTGCTTTGTTTAGGTCTTTTGTTTTTATGAAAAAGTATGGTTGGAAATAGTTGATTGTTACAAAAGATTCTTGATTTTCTAGTCTTCCAAATAAGAAGATATATGCTTTGTTATTGATTATTCTGTAGGTTTGGTAGGTTATGAAAGCTTTCATTTGGGTTTTTGGTAAGTTGGGAAGGTTTTTAAAGTTTAAGGATTTGCTAAATTTATGACATTTATTTGCGATTTGGTTAAAGAAATAAAGACCGGATATAAGGATCAGAGGAATTATGTAAAAAGAGCTATAGATACTCGGGATAGGCCTTACCTTCAAACTGAACCATTTAGGTGCAAAATTCCAGAAAATCATTCAAAGTTGTATAAAGTAGGAATAAAATTATATTCAATTACCCATTTAGAAAAAACAATGGCTGCTTCCTTGTCGATAATAACAAACTCCCTTGAATACTTGCAAGAAACAGGTGTAGAAAGTTGTGCTGAGGTTCCAGAACAAGTCAAAAAGGATTTAAAAGATCTTCTTAAAAGGATGAAATAATCGCTATTTTTTTAAACTTGACGATTTACTTATTTCTTATGGATGATTGGGAAAAAGCTGGAAAAGTTGCAAAAGAATGCTTGAAATACGGTAAAAGCTTAGTTAAAGAGGGAGCTAGTATTTTGGAGATTTGTGAGAAAGTTGAGAAGAAAATTCTTGTAAATGGTTGTGTGGCTGCTTTTCCTGTTCAAATTTCTTTGAATTCTGTTGCTGCTCATGATACTGGCAACGTAGATGATCCTAGAGTTTTAAAAGATGAGGTTGTTAAATTAGATGTTGGAGTTTGTTATAATGGATCTATTGGAGATAATGCAGCTACTGTTGACTTAGATGGGAGCTATGGTAACTTATTAGAGAGTTGTTCTAAAGCTTTAGCTAATGCTTTGAAAGTTGTTAAAGACGGAGTTGAATTAAGAGAGATAGGAAATGAAATTGAAAATACTATAATGAGTTATGGTTTTAAACCTGTTAAAAATTTAAGTGGGCATGGTCTTGGTTTAAATATTATTCATGATCAACCAAGTGTTCCTAATTATGATAATAAAGATAGAGAAAAATTATTTAGTGGTAAGGTTATTGCTATTGAGCCTTTTGCTACTGATGGTGCTGGTTTAGTTGCTAATGGAAAGGCTTCTGAAACTTTTAGGTTGGTTAGAGAAGGTGCTGTTAGAAATTATAGGGATGTTTTAGATTTTATTAAGAAGTTTGAAGGTAGGCCTTTTGCTAAAAGGTGGTTGGTTGAAGAGTTTAATAAGTTGAAGGTTAGTTTGGCTTTGAATGAGTTTAGTAAGCGTGGTTTGTTGCAGAATTATGATTTGTTAGTTGAAAAAAATAAAGGTATGGTGGCTCAGTTTGAGCATAGTGTTAGAGTTGGTGGCGGAGTTTTGACAAATGGTTAGAGAAAATCATTATAGGTCTTTGAGAGAAGAAGATCTTTCAAGAGAAATTGTTAGATATAACCTATTAACTAATGACGTTATTAAGATGTTAAATCTAGAGGCTTTTTGGGAAGGAAGTTGGAGTTGGTGTACAGAACAATTTGAATTAATGTGTGAGGCTCTTTACGAGAAATGCAAGAATTAGTTAAAAATGTTGAAGATTTAAAAAATTCTGAAATTAAAGTTTTAGTTGGTAAAAGAATCAAAGAATTTGAAAGTGTTAAAGATATTTTCAGTGAGTTAAGTTTTTGTATTTTAACTGCTAATTTCAATGCAGAAAGAGCTATTAAGATTCAAAATGAAATTAAGGACGGTTTTCTTAGTTATTCTGAAGAAAAATTAGAGAAAGAATTAAGAAGATTAGGTTATAGGTTTCCTAAATTAAGAAGTAGTTTTATTGTTAAAGCTAGAGATTATGAATTTAAAAGGTTTAAGAATGGATTTGAGTTTAGAGAAGATTTAGTTAAAAATGTTAAAGGTTTGGGTTATAAGGAAAGTTCTCATTTTTTGAGAAATACTGGTTACAAAGATGTGGCTATAATAGATTTTCATATTGTTGATTTATTAGTTAAACATTCTATTATTGAAAATCCTAGAACATTAACTAAGAAGAAATATTTAGATATTGAAGATATTTTAAGAAAGATTTCTAAGAAATTAGATTTGAATTTAGCTGAGTTAGATTTATATCTTTGGTTTTTGGAGACAGGGAAAGTTTTGAAATAGAAAAGTTTATAAATAAGAAATTCTTACAATAAGATAGTTGGAGGTTTAAAATGATTGTTGAAACAATAAAAATGTCTTCAAAGGGACAAATTGTAATCCCTGCAGACATAAGAGAAGAAATCCATGCTAAAGAAGGGACTATTTTTGCTGTTGTTAGTAGCAAAGATAGTGTTGTGTTAAAGAAAATAGCAACTCCTTCAAAAGAAGAACTGATAAAGGATTTAGGGAAAATTGCTAAAGAAGGGGCGAAAAGGGCAGAAAAATTAGGGATAAAAGAGAAAGATGTTCCAGAGATGATTCATAGATTAAGAAAATCAAAAAAATGAAGATAACTGTGGATACGAATTTTCTAATTTCAGCTACTCAGTGGAATTATAGTGTAAGTCATAGACTACTGCGTAAATTAGTAGAAAAAGAGTTTGAGATTTTTACAACAAAAGAAATTCTAGAAGAGTTCTCTAAAGTTCTTAAAAGAGATTTTAAATATTGTTCTGAAGAAATAGATGAGATAATAGAAAAGCTTCTTCCTTTATTAGTACTAGTCGAACCACAAGAAAAACTTAAAGCTATAATAGAGGACCCGGAAGATAATAAAATTTTAGAATGTGCAATAGAGTCTTTTTCAGAATATCTTATAACTTATGACAAACATCTGTTGAAATTAAAAGAATTTGCAGGAGTAAAAATAATTAAACCAGAAGAATTAATTAGTTTTGTCTAATTTTCTAAAGGTAGAGAAAGTTTTGAAATAAATTTAATTTTCTTTAAACATCTTAGGTAATTTCGGAACTTTTTGGTGTTGATAAGACCCTTGATAAGAATTTTCAATATCACTTTCAACTTTATCAAACATAACAGTGCCTGCAGGTTCTCTATTTTTGATGACTCTTTTTCCTAAGGAATAACATTCTAGTGTAATTCCCCCACTAAATCCTGGTTGTACAAATCCTGCAAAATGGCTCCATAGACCAGTTCCGCTGATATGGCTTTCACGACTAATTCTACCACAGATATTTCCTAGTTGGATTGCCTCTCTTGTTCCAGCTAAGTAAAAGGTTAGTGGATTCATGGTAAAACTACAGTCTCCTTCTATAAGTTGAAAATATTGGTTTGGATCTAATTCATTAACTGCATCAATATTGATTGGTTCTTCACAAGGTTTTGCACGATAAACTAAATGGCTTGAGAATGTCATCACTAAACCTTCTGGTCTTAAGGACCCTTTGAAAATGTCTCTTTCTTTTAGGAGAAGTGCAATTTTTTCAGAGTTTTCACATAGTGTTTTATAATCAATAAATTCTGTTGAAGCATACCTTATTATTGCTTGGGCAAGACTACTTTTTCCACTTGTTATTGTTATTGGAAATGCAAATGGTTGAACTGCAATTATTTGTTCTCCATCCATTAGTTCGCCAACTTGATGACACATACATCCCAGTCTGCCTGTTGTACTACGTGCATCTATAATAGCTTCTAATTCTCTTGGTAGTTTTAATTTTTCATAGCTTGAAATATAATAAATTTTTTCTCCGAATTTGTTAGGGTTTAAAGTAAATGTTTGTCCTGGTTTTAACTCTGTTAATCCCATTCTAAAAAAATCACGTTCTTTTAAAGAGGTGTGTAAGGTGTCTGATTCAGCAATGAAGTATCCAACACTAAGGTCAAAACCAGAGGGATTAAGTTCTTTTGGAAGTGGATCAATTGGAAGAGGCGGAGCTTGTCTAAAGTTTGGCATTAATCCTTTTTTAAGGGGGTCTTCTCTTGAGAAACAACTATCTATTGATTCATATTCTGTCCATTTATTGATTTCAGTTAAATTTTTATCAGATAAAGCCATAGAATTGGGAATTGAAGGTTTTATAAAAAGTTTTCTCTAATTCAGCATCTCTTTCATTTTTTCAAAGAATCCTTTTTTAACTTCTATGTCGGATTCTGAAAATGTTTTAGATATTACTTCTTTTTGTTTTTTTGATAATTTTTTAGGTATTGTTACTTCTATTTTAACTAATTGGTCTCCTTCTCTTGAGGTTCTTAGGTTAGGCATACCCTGTCCTTTTAATCTAAAGATAGTATGGCTTTGTGAGCCTGCTGGAATTTTTAAGTCAGCTTTTCCTGTTATTGTTGGAATTTTAATTGTTCCTCCTAACAAAGCTGTTTTTAAAGAGAGAGTAGCTTTACAAAATAGATTATCTTCATGTCTTTCAAATATTTTGTGAGGTTTTATATTAATTAAAACATATAAATCTCCAGGATTTCTGTTATTAGAACCTAGTTCTCCTTCTCCTGATAATCTTAGATATTGTTCGTTTTCTATTCCTGCTGGAATTTTAACTTTAATTTTTTTTGTTTTTTTAACTTTACCTTTTCCATGACATTCTTTACAATGTTTTGAGGCTATTTTTCCTGAGCCTTGACAAGTATCACAAGGTCTTACAGATACAAATTGTGCAAAACCCATTCTTCTCATAGTTTTTACTTCACCAGACCCATTACATTGAGGGCATGTTTTTAGATCAGATTGTTTTGCTCCTAAACCAGCACATTCTTTACAAACAACAAATGAAGGAAGTTCTATTTCTTTTGTTAATCCTTTATGTGCTTCTTCTAAGGTTATTTCTAATTCATATTTTAGGTCTGCACCTACTGTTTCTCTTCTTTGTGTTCTTCCGCCAAAACCAAAGTTATTTGAAAAAATATCAAAAATATCTCCAAAGCCTCCTCTAAATAGATCTTCGAAATTTCCAAAGCCTTGAGCACCATTATTAAAATCTGCTGTTCCAAATTGATCATACTGTGCTTTTTTCTGGGGGTTGTTTAGAATTTGGAATGCTTCATTGATTTCTTTAAATTTTGATTCTGCTTCTTTATTTCCAGGGTTAACATCAGGATGATACTTTCTAGCTAACTTTCTAAAAGCTTTCTTTACTTCATCTTGTGAAGCGCTTTTACTTATTCCTAATGTTTCGTAATAGTCTTTTTTCATTTAAAAAAATAAAAATTATTTTTTCTCCTCTTTTTTGTCGTCTTCTACTTTGAAGTCTGCGTCAACAACTTTTTCCTGGTTATTTTTTTCTTCGGATTTGTTCTTATCCTCTTTACCAGGTTCTTGTGGTTGTGCTTGCTGATACATTGCTGATCCAATCTCTTGCAGAACTTTAGTTAACTCTTCTGTTTTTTCTTTGATTTTAGAATTGTCTTTGCTTTCTAAACTTTCTTTTAGTTCTTTTACTTTAGAGTCAACTTTTTCTTTTACCTCTTTAGGTATTTTATCTCCTAAGTCTGCAATTGTTTTCTCTGTTGTATAAATCATTGAGTCTGCTGTATTTACTGTTTCAATCTCTTCTTTTTTCTTTTTGTCTTCTTCTTCGTGATTTTTTGCTTCATCAACCATTTTGTTAACTTCATCATCTGATAGTTTAGTTGAAGCTGTTATTGTTGTTTTTTGTTCTTTTCCTGTTGCTTTGTCTTTTGCAGAAACATTTATGATTCCTGAAGCATCTATGTCAAAAGTAACTTCAATTTGTGGTATCCCTCTTGGTGCTGGTGGAATTCCTTCTAAGTTGAATTGTCCTAAACTAGTGTTGTCTCTAGACATTGGCCTTTCACCTTGTAAAACATGAATAGTTACTGCTGTCTGACTATCTGCTGCTGTGGAAAATACCTGTGATTTATTTGTTGGTATTGTTGTATTTCTATCAATTAAAGGTGTCATTACTTCTCCTAATGTTTCTATTCCTAAGGTTAGTGGAGTTACATCTAATAGTAATAGATCTTTAATATCTCCTGCTAAAATACCTCCTTGGATAGCTGCTCCTTGAGCAACACATTCCATAGGATCAATACCGTGTTCTACTTTTTTACCTGCTATTTCTTCTATGAATTTTTGAACAATAGGCATTCTTGTCGGGCCACCAACTAAAATAATCTTAGTTATGTTATCTTTTGTTAGTTTAGCGTCTGATAATGCCTGTTCAATTGGTTTTTTACACTTTTCTACTAAATCATTAACTAGAGATTCTAATTTAGATCTTGTTAATTTTAGTGTTAGGTGTTTCGGACCTTGGTCAGTAGAAGTTATATAAGGTATGTTAATCTCTGTTTCTATAACTGTTGATAGTTCTATCTTAGCTTTTTCAGCTGCTTCTCTTAATCTTTGCATTGCTGTTGTGTCTGTTGATAGATCTATTGATTCTTTTCCTTTGAATTCTTCAACTAAGAAATTAATTATCTCATGATCCATATCTGTTCCACCTAGCTTTGTGTCTCCTGATGTAGATAATACATTGAATGTAGAATCTGCTAGTTCCATTACTGTTACATCTAGAGTTCCTCCACCTAGGTCGAAAACTAAAATCTTATGTTCGCCTTCTTTATCTATTCCATACGCCATTGAGGCTGCTGTTGGTTCGTTAACTAACCTAACTACTTCTAAGCCAGCTATTTTTCCTGCGTCTTTAGTTGCAGTTCTTTGGTTGTCGTTAAAATATGCTGGAACTGTGATAACAGCTTTTTTAACTGGTTCGCCTAAAAAGGCCTCTGCATCCTTTTTTATCTTTTGTAAGATGAATGCAGAGATTTGTTGAGGTGTATAATCTTTACCTTGAATATTGTACTTATGTGAAGTACCTATTTTTCTTTTAGCAGCCATTACCGTGTTATCTGGATTTGAAACTGCTTGCCTTCTAGCTGGTTCTCCAACTAAAAGTTGATTTTCTTTTGTGAAAGCTATAACTGATGGAAACATTTTTCCTGCAACAGTTGCTCCTTCTGCTGATGGGATTATTGTTGCTTTACCACCCATAATTACAGATGCTTGGGAATTTGAAGTTCCTAAGTCCACCCCTAAAATTTTTTCTTTATTGTTTTTTGTCATTTTGATTTCCTCCTGAAACTTTTACTTTTGACGGTCTTATGACCTTTGAGTTTAATGTGTATCCTTTTTGAAATTCTTCTATAATTGTATCTTCTTCTTTTTCTGATTCAACTTTTTGAAGAACTTCATGAAAATAAGGATCTAATTTTTTTAGTGTTATTTTTTGTAATCCCTTTTTGTTAAGTATTTCTAAAAAGTTTTTTTGTATTAGTTCAACTCCTTTTGAATTCTTAGCTGCTTGATCTAAAGAATCTAATATTCCTAATAGTTCTTTTATTAGAGATTCATTTGCTAAGGAGATTACTGAAGAGTTTTGTTTTTCTATATATTTTTTGTAGTTTTCAAAATCTGCTTGCAAGTATTTCAATGAGTTATTCAACTCTTCTACTTTTTCCTGTAATTGTTTTTTTGTTAATTTTTCCATTTTAAGAATTATCCGAAATATGCTTGTTTTCCTATTTGAGAACTTCTTTTAGAAGCCATGTCAATTTCTTCATATCTTTTTGCGTCTTCTTCTCTTACAGATGGTTTTAATTTCTCTAATGCTTTCTCAAAGTGTTTTAATGAAATCTTTGCTATATTTTCATTTTCTCTTAGAGCTAACATAGCTGCTTCTCTTGCTAATGATTCAATGTCTGCTCCTACTAACCCTTTTGTTTTTTCTGCTAGTTTTTCTAGGTTTACGTTTTTATCTAGAGGCATATTACTTGTGTGAATATTTAAAATTTCTTTTCTTGCCTCTTTGTCTGGAGTGTTTACTAGAATCATCCTGTCAAATCTTCCTGGTCTTGTTAAAGCAGGGTCTAAGATATCTGGTCTGTTTGTAGCTGCTATAATAATAACGTCGTTTAATTCTTGCAATCCATCCATTTCTGATAAAAGTTGTGTTACCATTCTTTCTGTTACTTTTATGTTGTCTGAGCCTCTAGTTGGAGCTATAGAATCTATTTCATCAAAGAATATTATCGAAGGTGATGCTTGTCTTGCTTTTTTGAAAATCTTTCTTATTCCTTTTTCTGACTCGCCAACCCATTTTGATAATAATTCTGGTCCTTTAATCTGTATAAAATTTGCTTCTGATTCATTTGCTACTGCTTTTGCTAGTAAAGTTTTTCCGCAACCAGGTGGACCGTATAGTAATACTCCCTTAGGTGGTTTTATTCCTAATTTTTTGAAAGCTTTTGGATTTTTTAATGGCAATTCTACAACTTCTTTTAATTGTTGTTTTATTTCATTTAATCCACCTATATCTTGCCAGTTTATATTTGGTTTTTCAACTAAGACTTCTCTTAATGCTGAAGGTCTTACTAATTTTAATGCGTCTTTGAAATCTTCTTGAGTTATTTTTAGATTTTTTAAGAAATCTTCTGGAATTTTTGCATTTTTTTCTTTTAAATTTAATTTTGGAACTGATTTTCTTAATACGCTCATTGCTGCTTCTTTTGCTAGTGCTTCTAGATCTGCTCCTACAAAACCGTGTGTAATTTCTGATAAGTATTTTAGATTTACGTTTTCTGTTAAAGGCATGTTTCTTGTATGAATTTTTAAAATTTCTAATCTTCCTTTTTTATCTGGTATACTAAAAGACATTTCTCTGTCAAATCTTCCCGGTCTTCTTAATGCAGGGTCTATGGCATTTGGTCTGTTTGTTGCAGCCATAACAACAACTTTTCCTCTTTTGTTTAAGCCATCCATTGTAGCTAATAACTGAGCTACAACTCTTCTTTCAACTTCTCCGTGAACATCTTCTCTTTTAGGTGCTATTGCATCTATTTCATCTATGAAAATTATAGAAGGTGAATTTTTTTCTGCTTGTTCAAATATTTGTCTAACTCTTTTTTCTGATTCTCCGTAAAATTTATTCATAATTTCTGGGCCGTTAACAACCATGAAATTAGCTTCTGATTCATTTGCTACTGCTTTTGCTAGCAAAGTTTTTCCGCAACCAGGTGGGCCGTATAGTAATACTCCTTTTGGTGGTTCTATACCTAGTGCATTAAATATTTCTGGGTGTTTTAAAGGGAGTTCAACCATTTCTCTTACTTTTGAAACTTCGTCTGATAAACCACCTAAGTCTTCGTATGTAACATCTGGTACTGGTGATTCTTCTCTAACTTCTAATGGTTTTGAGCTTAGTTTAATTTCTGTATTTTCTGTTATAATTACTGTTTCTTTAGAAGGGTTTGTGTCTGCTACTATAAATTTTAATGAACCAAAGGTTCCCATGAAACCTCCTTGTGAAATAGTTTCAAAAATATCTCCAAAAACTTCTTCTAAGTTTGAATCTGACATTGTTTTTCTTCTTCTTTTTGTTCCACCTAAAGCTACAATATCTCCTTTTAGAATTACTCTTCCTAGTAATCCTGATCTGAATAAAGCTGGATTTGCTTGTATCATAACTCCTTGTTGTGCTGGAGCTAAGGTAATTTTTTTTGCTTCTTTAACATCTGATTTATTGATTGTTACTTGTTCACCAATACCTGTTCTTGCGTTTCTTCTTAGAATACCATCCATTCTTATAATTGATTCACCCACATCTGTTGGATATGCTCTGTCTACAATACCAACAGTTTTTCTTTTTCCTTCGATTTCTATGATGTCACCGGGTCTTACACCTATTTCTTTCATTGTTTCAGAGTCTATTCTAACAATTCCTTTGTAAGCTTCTTCTTGCAGGGCTTCCATTACTTTAAGATTGGTTTGTTTTGTCATTTTTTATATATTCTTGAGAAGAAAAGTGTTATTTTTCCTGGTTTTTCCAGGTTTAGGTTAATCATTTTGTCTAAATCTTGCTCTATATTTTTGAATTTTTCTTCGAATTGGATTATTTCTTTAGGAATTGAGACTGTGTATGAGTTTCCTACTAATCTTAATTTAACTTTGTAATTTTTATTTTTTATATCTTTAAATTTATTGTATTGTTTTAGGTCTGATGGGTGAGGCCATGTTTTTTTACAGCCTTTACATGTTATAGATCTAAGTTTAAAACCATCTTTGATTATTACTGTTTTTTCTGTTTCTGAGTTGCATTCATTGCATAGAATTTTTGCTTGAAATATGTCTTCCATTTTGGTGTATACTTTTTGGTGTATACATAGTTGTATATAAAGGTTTCGGTTTGGGTTTAAAAAGGAGGTTAGAAATAGTGTTTTTATCTCGCACTCTCTCTTAGCAGTTCTAATTTATATTCTAAATTTCTTATTTGACCTTCTTGCTGTAAATATTCATTGTGTGCCAATCTCTCAGGAAGACCTCTTCTATTGAAATATACCAACTCTCTGCCTGTTTTTGGGTCAATAACATTGATTGCTTCTTTCCAAGAAGTTAGATCTCTTATTGCTTCTGGGCAGTTTATTCCGCATGGAGTAAAACTAAGAGGCCGATAATCAAAAATATCAGGATAATTTCCTTCGATTTGAATTATAGCATCTAATTCTTGGCCAAATTTATAACTTAAATGTCGATGTCCATTTCTTTTAGCTTTTTTTTGTTCAGGAGTTCTATCTGTTATATACTCCTCTGTACAACATTTAGGATACCCGAGCAATGAACCGAAAATCCTATGAAAATCAGCTCTATTTGCACTTTCAGGCAGAGTCAAATGCCTTTCAGTTTGTTCTTGTAAATCTTCGGGTTTTGCAACCATAACAACAGGATTTAAAAGATACTTACTTGTATTTAATTTATGTCTTAAACCCGTTTTTTTTTAGAATGTCTATAAAAGAAGTCCAATTTCCCCTAATCATTGTGCCTCTTTTTAATCCTTCAATAACTAGAAGAAGCTGTGCTCTATCAATTTCATTTAATGATTTCCATTCTTCACTTTTATATAGGTCTTTCATACTATTAAATAGTGCGTCATTAGCTTATAAATCTTTCCACCTTTATTACTTTTAAGTTGTTAAAGTATTTAGATAAAGTATTTAATCTATTAAATTATCTTAAATCTTATGATAAAAACAGGTTCTAAGGATTTGGATGAATTTTTAGGAAATGGTTATGAGAAAGGGAAGAGTTATTTGATTTATGGGGTTGCTGCTACTGGTAAAACTACTTTAGCTATATTAGCTGCTATTGAACAGGCTAAAACTAAAAAAGTATTTTTTATAGATACTGAGAATGGATTTTCTGTTGAAAGAGTAAAACAAATTACAGATGTAAATGTTTTAGATAATATTTTTATTTTAAGAGCTAAAGATTTTGATGAACAAGAAAATAGAGTAAAAGAAGTTATTAAGATTATAGAGAATTTAGATATACAAGTTTTAATTGTTGATACTATTGGAACACATTATAGGAAAAAGGTTAGAGAAGGGGATTATAAATTAGTTAATTCTAGGTTGAAAAGGATGATGGATAAGTTAAATGAAGTTAAAAAATATGGTATTTCTGTTTTGATAACTAATCAAGTTTATCATGATTTTGAAGGTAATGTTAAATTTGTTGGAGGAAATTTAATTAATACAGATTATAAGATTAAATTAAGTAATGATCAAAAAAGAGTTTTAGATATTGGAGAGAAAAGTTTTGAGTTTGAGATTTATGATAAAGGGATTAGGAAGATAGTTTAGTTCTACAATAAAAGTTAAATAATGAAATGTTTTTTGTGGACAATAAGATAGCAAAGCTTATATATGTGGACAACATGTAAAATGTATGGTTTATATTGAAAAAATTAAAAGTGGTAATAAAAATTTTTATTATCTTACTCAAACAATTAGGATTGGGGAAAAGTTTAAGAAAATTAGAAAATTATTAGGGAAGGGAGAAATATCTGGGGAAAAATTAAATAAACTTGCCGAACAAGCAAAACAAGGCCTTCATGAAAAAGTGAAAGAAGTGAAAAAAATTAGGAAAGTTTGCCAACTAGATAAGATTACAGAAAAGGAACTCGAAGAAATTAAAAAAGAATATCAGAAAATAATCAAAAAACTTTCTCCAGTGGAATACAAAGTCATTGAAAAGCAACATTTGATTAATTTTACTTTTAATACCAATGCTATCGAGGGTTCAACACTTACTTTAAAGGAAACCGCACATATTTTAGAAGACAAAATTTCTCCTAAAGGAAAAGAATTGAGGGAAATATATGAAGTTGTAAATACTCGAAAAACATACGAATTTATGAAAGAATATAAAGGAAAAATTTCAACTAAATTTATTAAACAGATTCATTATAATCTCACTTTTAATATTCTTGAAGAACAAGCAGGGAAATTTAGATTGATTCAAGTTTATATGGGTGGATCAAAACATACACCTACAAAACCTCTTGAAGTTAATAATGAAATGAATAATTTGATTCGCTGGATCGTAAATAATAAATATCATCCTGTAATTTTAGCTACATGCGTCCATCATTTTTTTATTGCTATTCATCCTTTTATAGATGGAAATGGAAGAACAGGACGTTTGTTGTTAAATTTTATGCTAGTGAAAGAAGGCTTCCCCCCAATATGTATTCACCTTAGAGAACGAATTAAATATACTGATTGTTTAGAAAAGGCACGTGACGGCGATGTTTCTGATTTTTTAAATTTTATTATTAACAAAATTAAAGAAGCATATAAAGAGATTGTGGACAACACAAAATATAAATAAGTATTTGTGGACAACAATTTATTTTGTTTTGCTCTTTTTTTGGGTTGTTTCTTTATTATTGTTATTTCCCCAACTTTCTTTTGATTTACAATTAATTGTTAAACACATTTCAAAAGGTCTTTTACCTGCTCTTACAACTCTAATAATTGGTGTTTTACAATGTGGACAGACTTTATCTGTTTTTAAAATCTTTCCTACAGGAATACTAAAAGTTGTTTTACATTTAGGATATTGATCACAAGCAGCAAATGATTTTTTTGTTTTTCTAGAGTATAAAATTCTTAAATTTCCTTTTTTACATTTAGGACAAGGACCTAGTAGACTTTCTTGTTTTCTTGTTTCTTTTGTAGCTTCTGATAATGCTTTTCCAATTTTTTTCTCATTTTTCTTGAAATTTTCTAAGATTTTTCTTAATGAAGCTTTAGCTTGTGTTATAACTGTTTCTTGTTTTTTCTTTCCTTTCAGAATCCTACCCATTTGTTCTTCAAATTCAGCTGTTAGTTCTTCATGGATTATGTCTGGAGAGTGTTTCTTTAGAGTATCTATTACTTTTAAACCTAGGTCTGTAACTTCTAAAGAAGTATCATGAATATAATTTCTTTGGTATAAAGCATCTACAATTGAGGATCTAGTTGCTTTTGTTCCTAAATTCTTAGATTCCATTAATTTTATTATGGATGCTTGAGTGTATCTTTTTGGTGGTTGTGTTTGTTTTTCTTCTGAATATATTTTTTTGACTTTTACTTGGTCATCTTTATTAGCTTCTGGCAATGTTTGTTCTTTATAATTAGCAAATCTTCCGTAATAAATATGCCATCCTTTTTCTATTGTTCTTGTTCCTTTTGTTACAAAAATCTCTTTGTTAACATCTATTTCTAGAGTTATTGTTTCTCTTTTAGCTGGTTCTCCAAATGTAGCTAGGAATCTTCTTACAATTAAATCGTATAGTTGGGCTTTTTTGCCTTGTAGTGTTTTTTGTTCACCTGTAGGATAAATTGCTGGGTGGGCTGGATCTGATTTTTTCCCTTCATTCGGTGTTAATGGAGATTTTAATAGATTTAAAGCTAATTTATTGTATGTGTTTTGTTTTGATATTTTAGTTATAAGTTTTTTATGATTTAATGCTGCAGGTAATTTTTGTGAAGATGTTCTTGGGTATGATATTAATCCTTTTGTATATAGGTCTTGAGCCAGAGATAAAGTTTCTTTTGGTGTGACTCTTAAACATCTGTAAGCTTCTATTTGTAGTGAAGTTAAATCAAAAGGGTGAGGTGGTTGCTGGTTTTGTGTTGTTGTTTTTACTTTAGAAATAAAGGCTTTTTTGTTTTTAGTTTTTTTTAATATTTGAGTTACTTGTTCTTTATCTTTTATTTTACCTTTTTTATGCTCTGCTTTTATTTTTTCTTTTTTTAGTAATCCGTCTAGATATATTTCAAAATATGTTTCTGGTTTGAATTTTTTAATTTCTTTTTCTCTTTCTGCTAATAGTCTTAGGGTTGGACCTTGTACTCTTCCTATGGAAAGTATTTTGAAAAATCCTGAAGTGTTTTTAATTGATAGTGTTAATGCTCTTGATAGATTGATACCAAATAAGAAATCTAAGTGGTGTCTTGTTTCTCCTGCATGTATTTGTGGAAAGTCTAAGTGTTTGTTTGCTTTTTCATATGATTGTATTAATTCATCTTTAGTTAAGGTGGAGAATTTCATTCTTTTTGCATCTTTTTTGTTGCAAATGAATCTTACTATGTTATAACCTATTACAGACCCTTCTGGATCATAGTCTGTTGCGACTGTGAATGTTTTAGCATTCTTTGTTATAGTTTTTAATACATCATGGTATTTTTTTGCAAAACCTGCAGTTTTTGAAACTTGAAATATTGGTTTCCAAGCAGTATTGAAAGTCGGATATTTCCATCCGTTCTTTTCTGCTTCTGCTAGAGTGAATAAATGTCCTACTGCACAACCAACAAGTATTTTCTTTTTTTTATGTGTAAGTTCGTAGTAAGGAACTTTGTCTACAGAATGTTTTTTTGGGTGTTTATCTGCTAATGCTTGTGCAACTTTTTGTGCTTGTGCTGGTTTCTCGCAAATTATTAATTCGTATGTCATATTTCAATTATTTTTCCTTTTCTGCCTACATTTATTACTTTTGTTTTTCCTATCTTTTCTTCTATGCCTTCTGCTTCATGTATGTGTCCGTGAATTAATAAGTCTGGTTTAAATTCTTCTAGAGCTTTCTTTATAGCTAGGCTTCCTTCTATACCAGAGAATTCTGATTTGCTTCCTTTTGGATGTTGATGTGTTACCATTATTTTTGTTTTAACATTCTTTAAACCACTATGTGCTTTCTTAAGTGTTTCGAAAAGTTCTGATTCTGATACAGCTCCTGGGCCTATGTCTGCTCCTCCTGCTCCAAAAAAACCTATATCATTGTATATTACAGAATAACCGTGAAGATTTTTTACACCATATAACTCTGCTAAGAAATCAGTAGTAGCTAAAATTTCGTGGTTTCCAGGTAAAATTACTAATTTTTTATTTTTGAAAGCTCCAAGAATACCTTCTGTTTGATTTTCTTCTACTATATCTCCGTTTAATATAATTAAATCTACTTGTTCTTTTTCTGCTTTATTAGCTAGTCTCTTAGCTAAATCTTTATCTGAGTGAATATCACCAGCTGCTAAAATTTTCATTTTCTTTTTAAAAGAAATCTATAGGGTTTATAAAGGTTTTGGTTGTTACTACTTTTAAGAAGAGGAATAATTGCATAATGCTTCATATTCTGGGACTTTTCTTGAGTCTTCTACAAATAATTTTACTCCTTCTGCTGTTTTTTCGTGTTTTGCCATTTCTTCTAGGATTTTGAAAGGTATTGTGGCTATATGGGCTCCTGCTTTTGCAGAATTTCTAACATGTGAAATATCCCTTATAGATGCTGATATTACTTTAGTTGAAAAGCCATAGGGGTTTAGAACATCCATTATATTTTCAAGTAAATCTGCTCCGCCTGTTATGCCATTATCATGTTTTAGTTCTTTATTTTTTATATAATCATCTTCTCTTCCTAAAAATGGACTGAAATAGGTTGCGCCTGCTCTTGCTGCTAGAAGTGCTTGTTCTGGTGTAAATCCTAAAGTTACATTTGTTAGGATTCCTTCTTTAGCTAATCTACTGGTAACTATTAGCCCATCATAATTTGCTTTATTTTCTTCTGAAGGGTTGATTGGAATTTTAATAACAGGTTTTCCGTACTCAGAAAATGTTTGGTGTAAATTTTTTGCTTGATTATACATTCCTTCGCAATCTGTTGATGTTACTTCTAGACTTACTGGGTCATCTTTTGTTATTTCAAAGATGCTCAAAATATATTTTTGCATGGAGAAATCACTTATCCCATATTTTTTTTGAGCTTTTACTATAAGGGAAGGGTTAGTTGTTACTCCAGAGACTATTCCCCACTTGTAAGCTTCTTTAATTTGATTAATGTCTGCTGTGTCAATCCATATTTCCATATTTTTATGAAATGTTTGATTTAATTATAAATGTTATGAATTTTAAATTTTGATTAAATAGCAACTTTTTTAAATATAGAACACTATTATAGGATATATGTTTGAAGAATGGGTACATAGGAAAGTTCCTAGGAATGTTCAAGAGAGGTTAGAGTTTGCTGAGTTACTTTCTTTGATTAGAGATAAAGGGATGAATAATAAAGAGGAATTAGTTGAATTTTTAGAAATACAAATTGAAGATAGTAAAAGGTTGTTTGAAGAAGGAGGAAGTGCAACTAGAAAGAGAAACTTTGCTAGAAGGGTTGATTATTTTGAGAAGATGTTAAAGATGGCTAAAAGTTATTTGTGATAATTTCTGAATACATTGGAGATGTTTAAATTCTTTTTTAACTCTTCTCTTGTTTTAATAATTTCAAGATATTCTTCTAAAGGAGGTAATCCTTTTTCTAAACCTTTTATGATCTTAGAAGCCCATTTCCTTTCTGTATGTTCACAGAGGTCTTTTATATTTCTTCCAGACATTTGCTCAGAATTTCTTGCAAGTTGTTCAAGATCTTGTTGGTCGAGTTGGTTAGCATAATTACTGAATATTGTTGCACGTTCTGATTTATTTGGGAGTGAAAAATAGATACTTAAATCAAATCTGCTTAGCAAGGCTGCGTCTAAATCTTTTTTTCTATTTGTAGCTCCAATTAATATTGTCCTTTCATTTGGTTCAAAACCATCTATTTTTCTTAATAGCACAGATAAAACCCTTCTTGTTGCTTCATGAATATCATTGTCTCTAGAAGTTGCTAAAGAATCTATTTCATCAAGAAATAGTAATGTATTTCCCATTTCATTACAAGTGTCAAATATTCCTGAAAGATTTCTTTCACTTTCACCATACCATTTAGTCATTATGCTCTCAACAGGAACATAAACTAAAGGTGCTTCAACTTCCCCTGCAATAACCCTTGCCATTGTAGTCTTGCCTGTTCCGGGAGGACCTTCAAATAAAACAGCTTTTGGTCTATTTGTCTCGTAGACTTTTCTTGTTCCTTTGGAAACTTCATCATATATGTCTTGGTGTTTTAATGACAGGATTACAGTATCTTTTATTTCTTGTTTTACTTTGTCATAACCAGCAAGATAATCCCAAGAGAACGACTTGTCTGGTTTGTAAACAGAAACTCCGTAGTCTCTTAGACGGATTGTTGGGTCGGTTAGATTGTCGATTAAATTTCCGATTTTATAAGCTTCAAATAAAGAGTCTAATTCCTCGCTTGTTAAATCCCCTTCTTTATCGTAAGAGATGGAATTGAAAAAGTCCGGGTGGATACAAATACTATGTTTTTTATCCATAAAAGTTAGATTTCCTAAGGAAGTCCTTGCTTCCATTTTTCCTATAGGAGTTAAGATTATTTGAGCAATCTTATAAAAATCTGCATGTTTATTAACCTTAAAACTTATTTCTGTGTCTTTCCCTTGTTTTTTTAATTCTATTTCAGGGAGTTCTGTCCCTTCATCTATCTTAGAATTGTACAAATCTAATTCTTTTTCAATTAAGTCTTTTACTTCGTGATAGGGTAGTTCAGCCATATATTTTGGAGATAGAGTAGATTTTATAAAGCTTTTTATTGTAACTACTTTCAGAAAATTAATTTTTAAAACCGTTCAATTTACAACAAATTATTTAAATCTATAAATTAAAATTACTTTATGAAAAATTATGAATTAGCTAAAATTTTTTATGATATTGCAGATATTTTAGAGTTAAAGAGAGTTAGGTGGAAACCTCAAGCTTATAGGAAAGTTGCAAGAGCTATTGAAAACTTAAAAGAAGATGTTAAAGTTTTATATGAAAAAGATAAATTAAAAGATATTCCTGGTGTTGGTGAAGGAATTAAAAAGAAAATTGTAGAATATTTGGAAACAGGAGAGATTAAAGAATATTTGTTGTTAAAGAAAAAGATTCCTAATGGGTTGGAGAACTTAATGGGTGTTCTTGGATTGGGAGCTAAGAGAATTTTAGTCTTACATCAGAAACTTAAAATTAAAAGTTTGAAAGATTTAGAAAAGGCTGTTAAAAAACATAAGATTGCTAAGTTAGAAGGTTTTGGGGAGAAAAGTGAACAAAATATTAAAGAGGCTATTCAATTATTTAAAAGAAGGAAGAAAAGGATGTTGTTAGGAGAGGCTTTGATAACTGCTGAAAATATTATAAATAATTTAAAACCTTACAAAGTTGTTTATGCTGGTTCTTTAAGAAGAATGGAAGAAACCATAGGAGATATAGATTTGTTAGCTGTTTCTTCTGATAAGAAATTAATTGGTAAATTTACTAAATTAGAAAATGTTAAGAAAGTGTTAGCTAAAGGAGGAACTAAAAGTACTATATTATTAGATAATGATGTTCAGGTTGATTTAAGATTGATAAAGAGAGAGAGTTATGGGGCTGCTCTGCAATATTTTACAGGAAGTAAAGAGCATAGTATAAAGACAAGACAGCTGGCTATTAAGAAAAAGTATAAGTTGAATGAGTATGGTTTGTTTAAAGGAAAAAGAAAAATAGCTGGAGTTAATGAAAGGGAAATTTATAAGAAATTAGGTTTAGGTTATATTCAACCTGAGATGAGAAACAACACAGGAGAATTAAATTTGAAAAAGCTTCCTAATTTAGTTAAGCTGAAAGATATTAAAGGAGATCTGCATGTGCATACTAATGTTACTTCAGATGCTACTGGTTCTATTAAGAACATGATTTTAGCTGCTAAATCTAAAGGTTATGAATATATAGCTATTACTGAACATTCTAAATCTTTATTTGTTGCTGGAGGTTTGAATGAAGATGAAATTTTAGAGCATGTTAAGAAGATTAAAAAGACAAGTAAGAATATTAAAGGTATAAAAGTTTTAGCTGGTGCAGAGGTTGATATTTTAAAGAAAGGGAACCTAGATTATTCTGATGATGTTTTGAAAAAATTAGATGTTGTTCTAATGTCTCTTCATACTGGACAAAGAGCTAGTAAAGAGGAAATTACTAGAAGGGTTTTGAAAGCAATGAAAAATGAAAATACACATATTTTAGCTCATCCTACTACAAGGGTGATTAATTATAGGCCTGCGAGTAAATTAGATATGGATAAAGTTCTTCAGATGGCTAAAGAGACAGGAAAGATTTTAGAGGTTAATTCTTCTCCTCTTCGTTTAGACTTAAATGATTATTATATAAGGAAGTGTGTTGAGAATAAAGTTAAATTATGTATTAATACTGATGCTCATTCAGTTGGCCAATTAGATCTTATGAAATTAGGTGTTGGGCAAGCAAGGAGAGGTTGGGCTGAAAAGAAAGACATAGTAAATACTTATACTTATAAAAAATTATTAAAAAATTAAAGATGTTCGTGGGCGCGTTTTTCTTCAAATTTAGTTGCGCAATCCTCAGAACAAAATCTGTGAACTTCTCCATCGAATTCTTCTTCTACTAGTTCATCTGTTAGAATTCTATGACAGTTTGCACATTCAGCTGCACTTGTTTCTTCTTCATAGCCCTTCATAAACCCTTCTTCTAGTTCATTTATTTCGTCAGAGTCTGTTAATTGTTCTCTTGCTTCACCCGAATATACATTCATTTCTCCATCTTCATTCATTTTTGTTCTCCTAGATAATTTTTACCATACATATATGGTTTTAACACAGCTGGGATTTTTACTTTGTTATTTTTTTGGTAATTTTCCAAGATAGCTACCATTGTTCTTGATGTTGCTATTGCTGTATTATTTAAAGTGTGGATTAGTTGTCTTTTATTAGACTTGTCTATATACTTTATATTCAATCTTCTTGATTGGTAATCTGTGCAATTAGAATTTGAGCCAACTTCTTTGTAGGCTTTTTGTCTTGGAAACCAAGCTTCTATGTCATATTTTTTTGCTGCTGCTATGCCTAAGTCTCCTGTGCATACATTAACTACTCTGAATGGAAGTTTTAGTTTTTTGTAGAGTTCTTCTGAATTTTTTTGTAGTTCTTCGTGATATTTCCAGGAATCTTCTGGTTTACAGAAAATAAATTGTTCTATTTTCCAAAATTGATGAATTCTGAATAATCCTTTAGTGTCTATACCTCTAGACCCTATTTCTTTTCTAAAACAAGGAGAAATACCAATAATTTTTAAAGGTAGATCTTGTTCAGGGATTGTTTCATTCATGTACATGGCTGCAATTGGATGTTCAGATGTTGCTATAAGGTATAGGTCTTCGTCTTCTATCTTATACATTACATTTTTGAAGTCTTCTATATCTGTTACGCCTTCATATGGTTTTTTTCTAAGCATTAAAGGAGGAATAACTAATTCATATCCTTTCTTTGTTAGATTATCTATAGTAAACTGCATTAAGGCTAGATTTAAATGAGCTAAATCGTTTTTTAGATAATGGAAACCTGCTCCTGAAACCTCTGCAGCTTTTTTGAAGTTGATTAGATTTAATTCTTCTGTTATTTCTCCGTGAGGTTTTAGTTCTTGTTTTTTTATTTCTCCCCACTTACTGGTTACTTTGTTGTCTTGATCGTCTTTTCCGTAAGGTACAGACTTGTGAGTTAAGTTTGGGAGCCTCATTAAATAGTATTTTATTTTTTCTCTTAGTTTTTGATGTTTATCTTCTAGGTTTTTTATTTTTGTTGGAATTTCTTTTACTTCTTTTAGTAAATGCTTTATATCTTTGTTTTGTTTTTTTAATTGATTGATTTCTTTTGAAAGTGTATTTCTTTTATGTCTTAGTGAATCTATTTTTTGTTTTATTTCATTTGCTTCTTTATCTTTTTTAATCAAGTCTTTAAGCCAAACTATCTTTTCTGTGTCTTTTCTTTTCTTTAAGTCATCAATAATTACATTAGGATTCTCTCTAATTATTTTTATGTCAATCATAACTTGATTTGTTCTTAGTAGGTATATAAAGTTTTTGAATTTTAGTTTTACTTTCTTTAAATAGTATCGGTAAACTTATATATTACAATAGTTATGTTCTAAACTGTAAATGTTTATATATGGGATTGAGTTCCCTATTTCGGGTGGTTAAATGGTAAAGAAAAAAGATATATTCGAAGTTTTTTTTAGAAGAAAACCAGCAATGATTCTGGTTGCTTTAAGGAGTAGTAGTAAGAATAGATATGGATCAGTGTTGGCAAAAGAAGTGGACTGTACGTATTCTCATGCTGTAAAGATATTACAAGAGATGGAGAAATCTAACTTAGTTGCTTTTGAAAAACAAGGAAGGATTAAAACAATTAAATTAACTGATAATGGTAACAGAGTAGCAGAACATATCGAGAGAGTTAGAAGCCTCTTATGAGTTTTAGTAAAAGTTTTCCCAGAGTTGTTAAAGGAAGTAACTATCCTATCTGGGAAGAAATTTTTTTAAATGATGATGAAGAGAAAGAAGTTGAAGCTAAAGCATGGGCTGAGAATGTTTCTTTAATGAAAGAGTGTATTGAAGAGGCTAAGAAAATTCTTTCGGATAAAGATTTAGAAGAGAGCAGTAAGAATGTTGTTTCTGTTGCTATAAGTTTGTTTGAAAAAAGAGGATCTCATCTTGTTTATCATAAAGAGGCTAGGTGTAAAGAGAAGTTTGATGAAGTTAAAGATTAGATTTTAATTCTTCTATAATTTTTTGGTCACATAGTGTTTCGCCAAGTTGATGAAGGGGGTAGTGACGAGAAACAGCATGGTAATCGCTTCCTTTAGTTAAAATTAAACTGTATTTCTTAGCAAATTTTTTGATTTTGTTTATTATTTTTTTATCTCTGCCCCACTGGTCTTTGTCTCCGTTATCTATTTCTATACCTTTCATTCCTGCCCTTATGTATTTTTTTATATTATTTTCTGTAAATTCTTCTTTATTTAACCAAGGATGTGCTAGGACAGCTACTCCTCCTGCTTTTCTGATTATTTTTATTGCATTTAGTGCTGAGAGTTTTTTCCCCCTAGTTGTCTCTATTTCGACTTTTGAATAAAATTCGCTTAACTCTTTTTCTGTATAGCCTTTTTTTATTAAGAACATACTTATATGTGTAGGGGAGCATTTTCCTTTAGATTTTGGGAATTCTTTTGTCAAATCCTTGTAACTTATTTTTGCGCCTAGTTTTTTCATTTGTTTTATTGTTGGCTTAACTTTTATATCTTCAATTATTTTGGCACTTTCTTTTAATGCTTTCTCGAGTTCTTTATTTTTATAATCTATAAAATAGCCCAGCATTTCTCCACCATTTACAACTATCTCAACTCCTGGAATGATATTTATTCCTTGTTTTTTTCCTTCTTGGATTGCTTCTTCTATGCCATTTACTGAGTTATGATCTGTTAATGCTAAGTTCTTGATGTTTTTTTGTTTTGCTTGTTTAACTAATTCTTTTGGAGAAATTTTTCCATCCGAATAATGGCTATGTGTATGTAGGTCTGTGTTTTTCATTATGTTATTTAGAAGTTGTTTGTTTTTAAATTTAATCTTTTTAGTGATTCTATATATGTTATTCTTGTGTTTTTAAAAAGAAATTCTCTTGGTTTATCATTGATTCTTTTTCCTTTTTTCTGTAAATTGTGTTTTAATTTTGAGTATAATTTTCTACCTGCTTTATCTAAGTCTGTCAGGATAATAACTTCTTTTTGCTCTATAGATTCTACGACTTTGTATATTGGTTGGTTGTTTAATTGAATTGAAGGAATATCAAATTCTTTTAAAGCTTGCTGGTCTTTTTTTCCTTCTACTATGATTGCTGCTTCAGGTTTTTTTAATAGATTTATGAATTCTTGCATTTTTCTCCAATATAATATTTAGTTTCATAAGTTGGAATAATCTCATATTTTCCTGATTTTATTTTTTTAAATAAATCACTAGGAGGTTCATAATCATAGCCTAATAAGACTAATTTTCCTTCAAGCTCTAAGTGGTTAGCTATTTTTTCCCAGGTTGCAGGCATTTCTTTTTCATTTAGATAAGTGTTTGAAGCAAAGGAGAATACACTTAGCATAAGATCAAATTTTTCTTTTAGATTTAGTTTTGTTATATCTTGATATATAAATTTACAGTTTTTTAATTCTTTTCTTTTTTTAGCTTTTTCTAACATTTTTTTTGAGAAGTCTATTAAAGTTACATCGTAGCCTTTTTCTGCAAAGGGTATTGAAGAAAGCCCTGTTCCTGCTCCTAAATCTAATATTTTTGAATCTTTTTTCAGTTTAAGATTTTCTAATAAGAATTTTGAGGCTAAAAGATTAACTTCAACAAAAGAGTCATATACTTCTGATAATTTATCATAAAATTTTTTCATTTCTTCTTTTGTATAATCTGAAGGTAAAAATAGGGGTACTTTGGAAGAAAGATGAATTCTGTAAAATATTCTGTTTTCATTTACTTTTACACTTAGGTGGACAATGTTATCTGGGAGATTTTTAACTAAAATCCAAGCTGGTCTTTTTTTGGATGTTTTATCGTATTCTATTTTAGCTTCTTGAGGAGCATCTTTTCCTGTGTATATACGTCTAAGTTTAACTTCCATAAGGAATTTTTAACAACCTCTTCTTTTAAATATTTTCTTATTATTGGTGTGGAAAACAGAAATTTATATAAAGAGAAGATTAATGTTTTAAGTATATGAAGATAGAATTTACTAAAAAACCAAAAAATGTTACAATTATAGAAGGTTTTCCTGGTATTGGTTTGATTGGAACAATAGTTACTGAATTTTTGATTGATCATTTGGATGCTGAAAAAATAGGCACCATATGGTTTGACGATTTAGCACCCATATTAGCTATTCATGATGGCAAAGTTTTAGATCCTTTGGCTGTTTATTATAGTAAAAAATATAATTTAGTTATTTTTCATGCTTTGACACAGGTAGCTGGAATGGAATGGAAAATTGCTGATGCTTTAAACAAAGTTGCTAAAGAGTTAAGTGCTAAAGAAATTATTAGTGTTGAAGGTGTAGGTGCTGTTGGCAAAGAAGGTGGTGAAGGCGGTGTCTTTATTTATTCTGATAAAAATCTTAAGAGTTGGGAAAAAGCTGGTGCTAGTGAAATGAGTGAGGGAATTGTTATGGGAGTTACAGCTGCTTTGTTAAGTAAGGTTAAAGGTGTTAAGTTAAGTTGTTTATTTGCTGAAACACATAGTGCTTTACCTGATTCTCGGGCTTCAGCTAAAGTTATTGAGATGTTGGATGCTTATTTAAATTTGAAAGTAGATTATAAGCCTTTGTTGAAAAAAGCTGAAGAGTTTGAAGGCAAATTAAAGGGCTTAATGAGTCAGACTAAAAAGAGTTCTGCGTTAAGAGAAAAGAAAAGAACAATGGATTATTTAGGTTAAGTATTTTTCTAATCTTTCTACTGCTTTTTTAATTAATTTTATATCAGCTGCATAACTGAATCTTATGAATCCTTCTCCAAACTTACCAAATTCAGAACCAGGAACTGTTGCGACTTTTATTTCTTTGATTAATTTTTTTGTGAAGTTGACACTGTTTTTTGAATATTCTTTAATATTTGAGAATGCATAGAATGCTCCATCTGGATTTACTGTTGTTAAGTTTAGTTCGTTTAGTTTAGGGATTAAGAAATCTCTTCTTTTTTTGTAGCTTTTTACCATTTTATTTACATATCTTTTGTTTAATGTTAAGGCTTTTAGAGCTGCTAGTTGTGATATGTGTGGGGGGCAGAGAGTTATGTAATTAGAGGTTTTTTTCATTGCTTGAATTATTTCTTTTGGGCCTGCTGCATACCCTAATCTAAAGCCTGGCATTGCATATGTCTTAGATAAACTTTGAAAGGTTATTACATATGGCTTCATACCATTTAATGAGCCTATTGAAGTGTATTCTTTATTGTAGACTATTTTTTCATATGCCTCATCTGAGAAAATATATAAGTCGTGGTTTACTGCTATGTCTGCTATTTCTTCTAGAATCTTTTTCCTAATTATTGTTCCTGTTGGGTTTGAAGGAGAGTTTAAGATTATTACTTTTGTTTTTTTCTTATTTATTGCAGATTTAATTTCATCGGGATTTATTTCAAAATTATTTTCTTGTTCAAGTTTTATGTAGATTGGAGTGGCATTTACTAGTTCTATTGCAGGAATGTAACCCATGTAAGAAGGATTGGGTAGTATAACTTGGTCTGCAGGATCTAATGTTACTAACAATGCTGTGAAGAATGCTGCCTGGCTTCCTGAAGAGACTAGAATATTTTCTTTTGGAAGTTTTATTTTGTTTTCTTTTAATTTTTTTGAGATTGCTTCTCTTAGTTCTGGAATGCCTTCTGGTGAAGTGTAACGGGTTGAGTATTTTAATTGTTTTTTTATTGTGTTTAAAATTGGCTTTGGAGTTAAGAAGTCTGGCTCTCCTATTGATAAAGAGATTATATCTTTTGATTCTGAAGCTATTCTTTGTAGCTGACCTGTCATAGCATCTGGAAGTTCTGATTCTCTCTCTGATATTTCTTTCATATAATTGATTTTGAATTATGTATATAAATAGATTTTGGTTAAATCTGTTGTAACAGCTATTTAGTTTATTAACTAATCTTTGTTAGAATTACTATAAAGTTACTACATTAGAAAATTATATAAACACGATATTGTTTTGAAAATTATGGAAAAACTCGGCAAACCCTCAGCAACATATGCTTTTGAAGGAATTAACGCATCTGGAAAGAGCACAGCAATTAAAGAAATAAATTTTTGGTATTTGGACAGAGAATATCTTCCAAGAATTAATAAAATCGGCGGAATTGGAGACAATCCTAGAATGCTTAGACTCAAAGAAATTTTAGATTATCGAGAAAGGCTTAGAAGGGAAGGACGACTTACAGTAGAACAAGAAAGAGATTTTCTTAAAGATAAAATTTTTAGATTAGCCATTAGACAACAAGTAAAAGAATACCAAAAAATTCTATTTGATGAAAAGAGATCTGTCTCTTTATTAGACAGAACACCTTTAATGTCTTGGGCATATGCTTCTTCAGTGAACTCAAAGAATCCTTATTTAAGTGAAATCTTAGAAGAAGGGTTATTTTTAACTAGTCAACTATCCTTGGATAAAATTTTTCTATTTGAAGTGGATCCTATAACTGTTTATACTAGAATGGTTTGTAGGAGTCTTGAAGAAAGGGAACCTATAAGTGGACAAGTTTCTAAACTAACTGAATTGATTCCTGCCCCTGACGAAATTAAAAAAGCTGTTATTGATAGGTCATTAGATGTTTTATATTCAGGAATCTCTTTCCAAAAAAAGAAATTTAGAATATGGGATTTTATGACATATGAGGAAATTGAGAGACAAGCTAAAACTTATTTAGATGTTGTACTGTTAGCAAGAGAAAAATTAGGAGTACAACTAGTAAAAATTGATGCAAGTCAATCTCTGGATAAAGTTGTTGATTCAGTCAAGGAGAACATGTTATGATCAAAATTTTAAATATCATGCCAATAAACTTTATGCGAAGATATTTCATTGAAGATAATTCTAGTCAGGTTTGTATTGTTATGGCTCATTTAATTCTTGAAAGCAAAAAATACCTTACAATTGTTAAAGAGATTAAAGCAAAAGGAATATATATAATTTTAGATAACTCTGCTCCCTATCTAGGAAAGTCTGTAAATCTTTCTAGTCTATTAAAATGTATCTCATTAGTTAAACCTGACGAAGTAATTTTGCCTGACGTAATTAATGATTACAATGCAACACTCAAACTAACCGAAGAATTTATCAGAATTTTACCAGATAAAGGAGAAATGAAGCTGATGGCAGTTCCCCAAGGTTGTAATTTAGATGAATATATTAAATGTTATGAAATCTTTTCTAGAAATCCTGCAATCGATAATCTAGGTTTATCTTTTACTGTCTCAAAACTTTTTAATAATTTCCTGCCCAAGGGAAACATAACTTATAGAGAACACCTTATTAAGATATTAATAAATAAAGGAATTATTGATTATTCAAAGCCCCATCACCTCTTAGGGTTTTCTGATTCAGGAAATCTTGAGCTTGAGAAATTATCAAAATATCAATTTATTAAAAGAAATGATAGTAGTGCAGGGTATAAAACTGCAAGTAGCAAAATTTTATTAGAAAAAGGCCAACCTTATTCTAAACCAAAAGAACCCATAGATTTCTTTGATCATTTTAGCCAAGAAATTTATAAATTGATGAAGCACAACATATTTATTTTAAACCAATCTGCTAATTCAGAAGAAAAATATCCTGTTGTAATAAAAGATGTTTTAAACCATACAATGGAAGATCAGCTTTATAAGTATCTAGAAACTAAAATGCACCACCTCATAAAAGAGAGAAAATTTAGAAAAATTTTAGTTAAAGGCCAATATAATCGAAGTGCAATTATCGGAGATAACGAAAAAGATGATAAATTATTTAACCTACATCGGCCAACCGCAAAAATAAAAGACAATGTCTTAACTATTCTTGTTCCAACAGGGAAAGATTATGTTATGCACTATGCTTCATTGATAGCAACTTACTTAGCTATCAATAGTAGAAAATATGACCACGTTTTTTATTTGGAACCTTCTTTAGAGGAACTTAACCTCTTAGTTTTAAAATCTAATCTATGTGCGATTCAGCCTAAAAAAATAGTTATTATGGGTTTTGGTCTTACAAATCTTGGAGGTGCTGGTTCTTGGAAAGGAAAGGGTGCATTTCTTTATAAACATGAAAAAATAGGCATTAATGAATTAACCCTTCTAGGATGCAAACATAGTCTCTGGGGAGATATCTCTGAAGTTGTAACAAAATATTTAGCTAAAGAGTTGGGGGTAAAATCTCTAGTATATATTGGAAAGTTAGGTAGTCTTAAGAAAAAAGTAGTTCCAAATATCCATCTCGCAACAGGAAGATTTAGTTTTGTTAAGGGTAAAAAAATTTACTGGAATAGTCTTTTTGAGGATGTCGATAACCCTATATTGGTTAAAGGTGCACATTACACTAGTCCATCAACATTACTTGAAGATAAGAAATGGTTTTCTAAGAATCAAAATTTTGATTTTGTTGATCCTGAAATTGGACACTTTGCTAAAGGAGCTATAGAGTCTGGAATAAATTTTAGCTATATCCATATAATCTCGAATAGTCTTGCAAAAAAAAATGAAGAAAACCTATCAAATGAAAGAGAGCAAAAGATTCTAGAAAAGAGGTTCAACCTTATGGCAGAAATAAAAAAAATTCTATCTATTACAGATTTATCCAAAAATATATAAAGGTATAATTAATTCCATTGGTATGGCACATAATAATATAGAAATAGAAGTAAAGTTTCCACTGAAAAATGTTGAACAAGTAGTTAATTTTCTAAATAAATTTGCAGAAAAAAAAGTGGAAAACTCAGTCCAAGTAGATACATACTTTACTCCTACGCATAAAAATTTTCTAGAACCTGATTATCCTTTTCAATGGTTACGAGTTAGAGAATCAGATAAGAGTATTGTTTTAAACTATAAACACTTTTATCCAGAGAATGTAAAGAAGACAGATTATTGTGATGAGTTTGAAGCAATTGTCAATAGCCTTGTTATTAAAAAAATATTGGAACGTTTAGATTTTAAAAAAATGGTTGAAGTAAAAAAGGAAAGATCCAGCTGGCTGTATAAAGGTGTTGAAATATCAGTTGATAAAATTAAAGAATTGGGCGAATTTATAGAACTTGAGTTAACAACCAAGTTTGATAACCCAAAAGAGGCTAAGCAATACTTATATAATATTACAAAAGAAATTAGAGCTGAAGTTGGTGAAGAAGACTATCGAGGATATCCTTTTATGCTTTTGGAAAAGCAAGGCCATGATTTTAATTGAGTTACATTAGCAAAACATTGCAAATAGTAAAACTTAGTTTTTTATTGTGTTTAAAAAGATTGGTTAAATTTATATATTTCAAAGTATTACTGTTTTTATGACTGAAAAGCGAGTTTTAGTTTATATTTTGGTGTTTTTAGTTAGTTTGGCTGGTTTTTATTTTGTTGGTGAGGTCGATAGTTTTATTTTGAAGGGTGTTTTTGGGTTGATTGGGTTTGTGATTATTTTTGAGGTAGTTTTGTTTGTTTTTCGTGAGAGAAGGATAGAATTTTCTGATGGTGCTGGAAGATATAGTATGTTGTGTAAGGATTGCGGCTGGGAGTGGATGAGTAATACAACTGAAATTGTTCCTAAGAAATGTTCTAATTGTGGTTCAGAGAAGAATTTAGAGATTCTTGGGTGGAGAAAGATTAAAGATTTTGTTAAGAAGAAGGAAGCTGATTTGAAGAAGTATTTTTAGAAGGATTTATAAGTTTTGATGTTTCTACTTTTCTGAGTGGTTCAGTTAAGATATTTATTGGGTTTGGAAGAGTTTAAGAAATTAAGCAATTGTTTAAATTTTTTAGATTATTGTTCTGGAGATAGAACTAAAGGGGTTACTTCTGAGATTAGGATTTATTTTAAGATTATTGAAGGTGATATTGTAGGATTTAATAAAGCTTTAAAGAAGAGTATTTTAAAAAAACGGAAGTCAAATTATAAACTTGGAGCTATGAGGAAAGATATTGCAAATAAATCTGAACTTTGTTTAAGTAGGTTAGAAAGACTAGCGGTTTATGATAAAAGTGAGTATGAGGAAGAACTTATCGAAATTTGTGAAATTTATGAGCCTATTTGTATTTATTTAAAACAAGAAGCTGGCCTTGATGAGATTCCTAAAGAAAGGGCTGTTGTTAAAAGATCTTATAAAAAATGAAGTTCAAGAGAAAAGCTTATAAATAATGGTTCTTAAATAATAGTGTGATTAGAAATGATTACTCAATAATATCCTCATCGGCATCGTCTTTGAGAGCGGATTCTATTTGTTTTTTCGATATAAATTTGTTGAAAATGATGTTTTCATCTGGCATAATAGTAAATATGTTTATAAGTATTTAAATTTAATATATATGGTGTATATAGGAAGATGGCAAATACTCAGGAAAAAAGGAAAATAGACTTTAAGTATAACTTTAAGATATACTTTAATCTTTTAAAGAGATATAAGTTTTTGTTTTTAGGAACTCTTTTGGTTATTTTGATAGTGGAATCTACATATCTTGTTGATAAATTATTATTTAAGATTTTAGTGGACAGAGGCACAGAATTTGTGAATGAAACATTAGAATTAAGCGGATTTATAGAAATTCTTTTGATGATTGTTGTTGTATTTGGTTTTATTCTTGTTGTTAGGAGCGTAGGGAACTTGCTTAAAATTCATTTAGTAAATCGATTAGATTCTGGAATCATGTATGATCTAGGGAGAATGTTTTTTAATCACCTTATACAATTGTCTTATAAATTTCATACTTCAAGCAAAACTGGATCTTTGATAAGCAGATTAATCAGGGGAACTAGGGGTGTTGAAAGGATGACTGATCTATTAGTGTTTAATTTGTCTCCTTTGGTTTTCCAATTAATAATTGTTACAGGGTCTTTATTTTATTTTAGTATAGAACCTGCTATTGTAGTGCTATGTACTGTTGTTCTTTTTATAGCTTATAGTCTTTTTATTAACCATATACAACAAGGGGCTAATTTAAAAGTAAATGAAAGAGAAGATATAGAAAAGGCAAATGTAAGTGATGTATTTACTAACATAGATTCTATAAAATATTTTGGAAAAGAATCTAAAATAAGAAATAGATATGCGAGGCTAAGTAAGAAAACTAAGAACGCTAGACTTAGACATTGGGATTATTATAGGTGGCTTGATTTTGGACATACATTAATCATTGGTGTTGGGACTCTTCTTTTGATGTATTTTCCTATAGTACAATTTTTAGAAGGAGAACTGACATTAGGTACTTTGGTTTTTATTTTTACTGTTTATGGTAATTTAATGGGTCCTTTATTTTCTTTTGTGTGGGGTGTAAGGAACTTTTATGGTTCTATGGCTGACTTTGAAGATTTATTTCAATATGGAAAAGTAGAGAATGATATTAAAGATAAAAAGAATGCTAGGGAGTTGAAGGTTAAACAAGGGACTATTGAATTTAGGAATGTGAGTTTTAAATATAAGAAAAGGAAGATCTTTTCTAATTTTAATTTGAAGATAAATAAGAATAAGAAAGTTGCCTTTGTTGGTTCTTCTGGATCTGGAAAAACTACACTAGTTAAGTTATTGTATAGGTTGTATGACGTTGATGAAGGAGAGATTTTAATTGATGGAAAGAATATTAAAAACTTTGAACAAGAAAGCTTGAGAGGAGAATTAAGTATTGTACCGCAGGAGTGTGTTTTGTTTGATGATACAATTTATACTAATATTCTATTTTCAAATCCTCAGGCTAGTAGAGAAGATGTTTTGAAAGCTATGAAATTTGCTCAGTTAGATAAAGTTGTAAAAGAATTTCCTAGTGGTGATAAGACTATTGTTGGAGAAAGGGGTGTTAAATTATCTGGTGGAGAAAAACAAAGAGTTTCTATAGCAAGGGCTATTTTAGCTGATAAGAAAATACTTGTTTTAGATGAGGCTACTTCTGCTCTAGATTCTGAAACAGAGCATGAGATTCAAAAAGATTTGGAGAGGTTGATGAAAGGAAGGACTTCGATTATTATTGCACATAGATTGTCTACTATCATGAAGGCTGATGCTATTGTTGTTTTAGATAAAGGAAGAATTGTTCAGATTGGGAAGCATAATAAATTGATAAGAGAAAAAGGTGTTTATAAGAGATTGTGGAATTTACAAAAAGGCGGATATATAAAGTGAAGTTAGACCAACATTT
>CAYFGV010000002.1:26277-53064 GCA_964342845.1 Candidatus Woesearchaeota archaeon | reverse complement strand
CTATTTTTCTAAAAACACTTAAAAAAGCTGTGTGAGCAATCATTTGAGATTTAGGTCTTACTCTGTTTTCAAAAGTTTGCCATTCTCTTTCTATAATTTCTGAGGTTTTTATGTGGATGAATCCTTTTATGTTTTCTAATAATCTTATTAATTGGTTTGTAGTTGGAAGATATGTAACTAAGTAAGCTGAATTTTTTAAAGTTTTTTCTATTTTTGGAATAATTTCTTCTGGGTTTGGTAGGTCTAAAATAGCAATATCTATGTTTTTTTCTTTTGAATTTTCTATTGATTCATTTTTTAAAGTTATATTTTTAACTTCAAAAGATTCTATGTTTTTTTTAGCTATTTCATGGAAGTTTTTATTTTTTTCATAAGAATATATTTTTTTACAGAATCTTGATAAATGAATGGTTAAATGAGCTGAGCCTGTGCCTGCTTCTAGGATTATAGAATTTTTGCTAATATCTGTATTTGTTAGGATAAATCCAATGTCTTTTTTTAAGATGATAGCTGGGCCTCTTTTTATTTTTTCTAAGTTATCTAAGAAAGAAGCTTCTAGTACTTCAAGTTCTTTGTTTAGATGTGTTTTTACTATTGATTTTTCTAATTTCTTTTCTTTTACTACTCCAAATTCTGTGTGTAGGTCTCCTTTAGACCAGTAGAATTTTTTGTTGTCTTTTATTAAGATTTTTTTGATTTTCATTGGATATTTTGAAGATTTGTGGCTTAAATATTTTTGTGTTTTGGCCCCAAAAAGAGAGATAGGAAGATTTATATAGGAAAACAACTTATTTTGAGTTTATGGGAGAATATAATGTAATTATAGAACAAGGGGAAGATGGATATTTAATATCTGAAGTAGTTGAACTTCCAGGATGTCATACACAAGCAAAGTCTTTTGATGAACTTATTAAGAGAACTAAAGAAGCTATTTTATTATTTCTTAAATGTCAAGAAAAACCGGTTAAAGTTGCTGAAAGGTTTATTGGTTTGCAAAAAATAATAGTTTAAGAATGTCAAAACTTCCATTACTACCAGCAAAAAAGGTTTTTAAGGTTATGAAAAAATTGGGTTTTGAAAAGATGAGGCAAGATGGAAGCCATGTGTTTTTTAGACATCCTGACGGAAGGACAACTGTGGTTCCAGATCATTCAGGAGAAAAGTTAGATAGGGGTTTGTTGCTTAAGATAATTAAAAAAGATTTAGGAATTTCTAGAGAAGAGTTTTTGAAGTATTTGTGATTAAGAATTATTTTTGAAATTCTATGAACTTTTTCCAAGGTTTTATTTTTCCAGATTTAATATCTTCTAATCCCTTGATTAAAGAAATTAAAAGATTTTCTTTGGTTGTCATTTTATTTTTTTTAATATTTCTTTATAGATTGGTTCAAAACATGTTTCAGCTATAGAGATTGTGTCTTTTACCTCAATTAAATTTGGTTTATATCCATAATAATTAATATTATGTCTTAATCTTCTTAAATTATCTATTACGCCTATTGGTCTTCTGGTTTCAACCTTTATTTTTAATAGTTCTTTGATTGGAGCAATATGATCTTCTGATTTTATCCCTTTTATAACTAGTAATGCGTCTCCAAGCATTCTAAAAGATTCATAAACATTTCTTACTATTGTTGGGTTAGATTCTTCTGTTGGTTTTATTGATAGTGTGAACTTCATATCTCTTTTTGCTGCTTCTATTATGCTTAATGCATTCTTATTGTCTGGTCTTTTATATCTCAAGGTTTTACCTCCAAGAATCCTTCTAATATTATTCCATTTGCTATATTAGAGAACAGATTTAAATCTATTTTGTTTCTTGAAAATATATGAAGATTTATCTTAATATTTTTTCTGTAACCTAGTTTGGGAATTTCTAATTCAGTGATTTTTAGGTCTTTATTATCAAATACTTCAATCGCAATATCTATGTCACTTTCTTCTGTATCATCTCCTTTCCTATAACTTCCAAATAAGATTATTGCTTTTGGGTTTTTTATTGTTTTATGTATTTTTTCGATAATTCTAGATTCGTATACTTTTGTTAAGTTGAAAGCTATTTTTCTTGTGGTGTTGTATTGGTGTTTTTGATTACAAGAGATTCTCCATATTTTTCCTAATACTTCTAAGTTGAGAAATCCTTCTTGAACTAGTTGATTAACTACCTTGTTGGCAGTTGTTTTAGAGATATTTACTGCCTCTGCAAGGTCAGAAAGTCCAATTTCTTTGGTTGAGAAGGCGAAAAACCAATTTATTACTTTTTGGTATGCTTCGTTTAGTTCTGTTATTTTTAGTTTTTTTGTCATGATAATAGTTGTTATTTATACTTTATAAACTTTTTGGTTACCATATAGTAGCTTTCGAAACCATGTGATTTTTTTAAGAACTATAGATTTAGTTTAAAATTATGCGGGAGACAGGACTCGAACCTGCGTAGGCACTAAGCCAATGGCTTTTGAGGCCACTCCGTTTGACCACTCCGGCACTCCCGCATTCGCTGATAAAATAGTATTTAGGTTATTTAAGTATTTTTCCTTAGAAAACCGAAAGTTTTATACACACTAATAAGTATAAATATGTACAACGGATCCAAAAGAACTAAACAGGATAAGAAAATTAGTTAAGGAAAATAAGGCTTATTTAGAGGCTTTAGAAGAGTTAGATAGGACTGGAAAATTAAGAAAAGTTAGTTATAAAGAAAGAGTAAACTTTACAATAGATGAATCTGTCTTAAATAAATTTAGGAAATACTGTAAAAAGAATGGTTATAAGATGAGTACTGTTGTTGAGGATCTGATAAAGAAAAAACTACATTAGTTTTTTATTTTTTTTACCATATTTTTCAATAAGATAGAATTAGGTATCCAGATAATATCTTTTTCAGATGTTTCTATTTTTGTTTCTACTAGGTTTATTTCTAATATTTTTCCTTTTGTGTTTTGAACTTCTATTTTATCCCCTATTTTTAAAGACCTCTTTTTATTTAAAATAATTCCTGAGATTATGTTTGGGATGAAATCTTTTATTGAAACTATTATGAAAGCTATTAAGGTTGCTAATATTAGGGCTAAGACTATGTAGAATATTGTTTTAGTTAGGTTTAGATAATTTAATGCTAAAATTAATGATATAAAATAAATAACATATCTTATAGTTGAACTTAATATTTGTTCTAATGGTAGTTTAAAAGCTGTAGTTCCTTTAATTATTTTATTTAATTCTATTTCTTTAACTATTTTAGCTGTTAATTTGCTTAGAAATCTTCCTATTACTAATCCTAATAGAAGTATTGTTATAGATCCTATTAATTTTATTGAGGTTTCTGTTATGAAATTACTTGAATATATAGGATCCATTTGATAATGTGGAATTTATGTGTTTTTAATAGTTTTGATTACACCTTTAGATTTCACATCCACTTAGAGAAGATAGATAAGATAGCGATTGTTCTCCTGGATATTTTTCTCCAGATATAACCCATGTAGGATAACCTTCAATTCCTGCAGACAAGCATTGATCTTGACTTTGATCACAATCTACATAATCTACATACTGGAAAGAATCTCCGAATTCTGCTTTTTGATTTTGACAATGTGAGCACCATTCTGTACCATACATTTTAATGTTGTTTTCTGTTAAACATTGTGCAAATTCATCGTAATCTCCACTACTAGAGCATCCAGATAAAACTAGTAAAAAGGGTACGAGTAATAAAAAGATTTTTTTTGTCATTGTATTAAAATAATGTTCCTCTTTTTAATATTTTTGGTTTTTCTTACAAATTATAAATTTAAAAACGTCTTTTAATGCTAGGTTTTTTTCTGTTTTTATTTTTAAGTTAGCTTTTTTAATGTTTTCAATAGTATTTCTATTTACGTTACAACTGAATAAGAATTTTGTGAATGGGTTATGGATATCTTGGTATAATCTAATTAATTTATTTTTACTTAGAACGTGTTCTAGCATTATTATTTCACCTTTTGGTTTTAAAACTCTTTTCATTTCTTTTAATGTTTTTACTGGGTTTGGAACAGAACATAAGACAAAAGTACATAAAACATAATCGAAAGTGTTTTCTTTGAACTTTAAGTCCTGAGCATCCATTTGCAATAATTTATAATTTCTTTTAGATTCTTTAATTGCTTTATTTAGCATTCCTTGGTTAATATCTATTGCAGTTAGTTCAACATTATTAGAATAGTATTTTAGGTTTTTACCTGTACCAACTCCGATTTCTAAAACTTTTCCTTTTAGATTAGGAATATATATTTTTCTCCACTTACTAAAAAGTAATTTTTCTAATGGAAATTCTAGTATATTGTAAAAGAGAGAATATAAATTATATTTAATTGATCTATTCATTTTATGTCTACCCCTATTGCTTGCTTAATGTTTGTGTAGTTATCTTTTTCTAAGAGTTTAGTTAAGTCTTTATTGATTTTTTTAATTAAAGAAGGCCCTTCATATATCATGCCTGTGATTAGTTGTACTAAAGAAGCTCCTGCTTTGATTTTTTGATATGCATCCTCGGCATTGAAAATTCCTCCACAACCTACGATGGTATATTTTCCTTTTGTTTTTTTGTATACATATTTGATTAATTTATTTGATTTTTCTTTAACAGGTGGTCCGCTTAGTCCGCCTTTAAGAGAGATAGCATCTATTTCTTTTTTTGGTGTTTTTAAGTTGGTTCTATCTTTTGTTAAATTGCTTATTATGAACCCTTTTATGAAGTGATATTCATTTGAAATTTCTAATATTTTATCTACGTGATCTAGAGTTAAATCTGGTTTTATTTTAAGGAAGACTGGTTTGGATATATTTTCTTTGTTTATTTCTTTTAAGAGTGTTTTTAATGTGTTTATTTCACAAAAATCTATATCATCAAACGTATTTGGGCAACTTGCATTAATAACAAGATAGTCTCCTAAGTCTTTTAATTTTTGGAAACCTGAAACAAAGTCATCTATTGCTTGTTCTTTACTCATCTGAGAATTTGTTCTAGCAATGTTTATTCCTAAAGGGATTTCTAAGTCTTTGTTTTTTAATTTAGTGTGAAGTATTTCCGCACCTTGGTTGCATAATCCGTAGTTTATAATTATTGACTTTTCCTTAGGTAGTCTGAATAATCTTGGTTTTGGGTTTCCTTGACATGGTTTGTTAGTGATTGAACCAACTTCTGTAAATCCAAATCCTAAAGAAGGTAATAATTCTATTAATTTTGCATCTTTATCAAAACCAGCAGCTAAACCAACTGGATTCCTGAATCTAATTTTTAGAATTTCTTGTTCTAGTGTTTTATTTTTGTATAGAAATGATTTTTTTAAGAAATATCTTATAACTTTTGATTTACTTAGAATTGTGCCCATAATTAGTGCTAAGTTGTGTATTTTTTCTGGGTTTGTCTTGAATAAGATGGACTTGATTAGTCTTTTATATATCATTTTTCTTGGTTTTTTGAATTAAAGATTGTAATATAAATTCTTTGGTTTCATATTTTCTTCTTTTTCATTAGTAAGGAGTTTGTTACTACAGAAACACTAGAGAAGGCCATAGCAGCTCCAGCAATCATTGGGTTTAATAACCAACCTGTGAAAGGATATAAAACACCTGCAGCAATTGGAATTCCTAATGTGTTGTAGAATAGTGCCCAGAACATGTTTTGTTTTATCTTTGACATTGTTATCTTACTTAGTTTAATTGATCTAGGAACATCTATTAGGTTATTTCTCATTAATACTACATTTCCTGTTTCCATGGCAACATCTGTTCCTGAACCCATTGCTATTCCAATATCTGCTTGGGCTAGAGCTGGTGCGTCATTAATTCCATCTCCAACCATAGCTACTTTTCCTTTTCTTTGTAGTTTCTTAACGTATTTTGCTTTATCTTCTGGAAGAACTTCTGAAAAAATGTGTTTAATATTAGCTTTTTTTGCTATGGCTTCTGCTGTCCTTTGATTATCTCCTGTAATCATGTAAACTTTTAATCCTAAATTTTGTAGGTATTTGACTGCTCTTGGAGAGGTTTCTTTTATTGTGTCTGCTACTGCTATTAGAGCTATAAGTTCTTTATTTTCAGCTAAAAGCATAACTGTTTTTCCTTGTTTTTCTAGAGAATCTATTTTTTTTGAGCTTGAAGTTTTTATTTTATGTTTCTTAAGTAATTTTAAGTTTCCTAGATGATAAGTGTTTTTATTAATTTTGCAAGTAACTCCGTGTCCTGGAATTGCTTTAAAATTTGTTATTTTTTTTAACTTGATATTTTTTGCATGGTTTACTATTGATTCTGCCAATGGATGTTCTGAATTCTTTTCAATGCTTGCTGCTATTTGTAGTGTTTGTTTTTTTGTTTTTTTGTTTAAAGGAATTATATCTGTAACTTCTGGGACTCCTTTTGTAATTGTTCCTGTTTTGTCGAATATAATATATTTTAGTTTGTGTGCAGTTTCTAAAGCATCTCCTCCTTTGATGAGTATGCCTTTTTTAGCTCCTTTTCCTGTGCCAACCATTATTGCTGTTGGAGTGGCTAAGCCTAGAGCACAAGGGCAGGCTATAACTAATACAGCTACAGATGCTATTAAAGCGAAAGATAATTCTGCGTTAAAGATAAAGTACCAAGATGAAAATGTTAAGATTGCAATAAGAATAACAACAGGAACAAAATAAGCTGAGACTGTATCAGCGAATCTTTGGATTGGTGCTTTTTTTCCTTGAGCTTCTTCGATTAATTTTATGATTTGCGCTAAAGTTGTGTTTTTTCCTATTTTTGTTGCTTTAAACTTAAAAGAGCCGTGTTTATTTATTGTTCCTGCAATAACTTGGTCACCTTTTTTCTTTTCTACAGGTATGGATTCTCCAGTTATCATGGATTCATTTATACTAGAATGTCCTTCTATAATTAGACCGTCTACAGGGATTTTAGCTCCTGGTTTTATTAAAATAATATCGTTGAGTTTTATTTCCGAGATAGGAATTATTATTTCTTTTTTGTTTCTAATTACAGTTGCTTTTTTAGGTGTTAGATGCATTAATTTTTTAATTGCTTCAGATGTTTTTCCTTTAGCTATTGCTTCTAAGTATTTTCCTAAGACTACCAATGTTATCAATACTGCAGATGCTTCAAAATATTGATGATGCTCTCCTGATAAAACTGCGTAAATACTGAAAAAGTAAGCTGCAGATGTGCCTAAAGCAATTAAGGTGTCCATGTTTGCTGTTTTGTTTTTTAATGCTCCAAAAGCACCTTTGTAAAACTGGGAACCAACATAGAATTGAATAGGTGTTGCTAAAGCCCATAAAACAAAGTCTTGATAAGGTATTAGTGGAGATTTCATGAAAAACATACCTAGAATAAATGCTGGAATTGCTAGAATTAAAGAGAAAATTAGTTTCGATTTTAAGTTTTTTAGTTCTTTCTTTTTTATTTGTTCTTGTTTATATGGGTCTTTTTGTTCTTCTGCAGAATAACCTAGTGCTTGTATTTTTTTTGTTATTTGTTCTATTTTTATTTTAGAAGGGTTGTATTCTACTGTTGTTTTTGAAGTTGAAAAGTTTGTTACTGAATTTTTAATGCTTGGAATTTTCTTTAGTGCTTTATCTATTATAAGAGCACAAGATGCACAATGCATTCCAGAGATAGTTAGTGTTGTTTTTTTCATGTTATTTGAAATACTTTTTTTATATTATTTATGATTATATTGGTTATCATCCTCCACAACCACAACCACCACCACAAGAACCTCCACTAGGTGTTACTACAGAGTCTAGTTCTTGTTGAATTTCTTCTACGTTGCTTATATCTTCTTTTACAATAAATGTTCCTGGAATCATACCCATCCAACAACTCCAGGATATAACTCCTTCTTCTTCTGGTGTGAATTCGATTATTTGTTCTCCTTCTTTTATATCAAAATATAGATCTAATTTTGGAACTTGGATTGCGTTATTACAACCATTTATTTCTTCACCAGTAATTATCCATTTTACTGGAATTCCTTTTTCTAATACAAATTTATCTGGATCCCAACCGTATCTATCTACTTTCATCTCAATTATTTGGTAGCCGTCTTCTAATGTTATCACTGCATTGCCTGTTATGTCTTCTCCACTTGCTGAGACTGAAGTAATTAATGAATTTGCATCTAAACCTGTTCCTGTTAATGCTAGTCCTCTGTTAAACATTATTATTCCTAAGATGATTACAATTACTCCAGAGGCTTTTAAGATTTTTTGGGTTGCTTTAGTTGAGACAAAAGTTGTGAGGTAACCGAAACCAAGCATTACTGGGATGGTTCCTAAAGCGAAAGCAAATAATAGTTTGGCTCCTTCAATCATACTCCCTGTTCCTGCTGCCATTATGTAAATGGCTTGTAAAGGACCGCAGGCAAGCATAAGTCCGTTTAGTAGACCTATAATTAAAGGGCTAGATTGTTCTGGAGATTGTGCTCCTGTGAGTTTTGTTATGAATTTTGGTGTTTTAAATTGAATTTTTCTTAGGACCGGGAAAATGTTTAACATCTTTAGACCGAATAATATTAAAAATAAACCTGCGAGTATTCCAGCTACTCCTCTCATTGTTGGAGTAAATGCAATTATTGAACCTATTAAACCAAAGATAGCACCTATGACTGTGTAAGAGATTACTCTTCCTAAACCGTAAGATAAGTGAGATTTATAAGTTTTAGTTCCTTGTTGTGCATGTTTTGCAGTGTAAGATACAACAAATCCTCCACACATGCTTACACAATGGAATCCTGTTAAGAGACCTACTAAGAAGAGTAGACCATAGCCCATATTTTGGGTTATTTCTGGTAAAGCAATGCCGTCAACAAAATTAAATATGAAATATAGTACTATAAGTGATCCTATTATTCCGAATGTCCAGCCTAGAACTTTATTTTTTGGTTTGTTAAAACTACAAGTATATCCTTTTTCATTTATTTTATTAAAAATTTCTTCTATATTTGTTTTAGATTCATCAAAAGTTACAGAACCTCTTTCTGTTGAGTAGTTGAATTCTATTTTTTCTACTCCTTGTATTTCTTTTGCTTGTTTTTTTATTATTTCAGAGCAAGATTCACATACTGTTCCTTTTGCAGTGAAATTAATTGTTTTATTCAACTTTGTAACCTTCCTTTTCTATTATTTTTTTTATGTTATTTTCTGAAATTTGAGATTCGTCAAATTCTATTGTTGCGATTTCTTTGTTTATATTAACTTTTTTAATTCCTTTTGTTTCTTCTAAGGAATCTTTGATTAATATTTCACAACTTTTGCAGTGCATACCTTTGACTTTAATTTTTGTGAGCATGTTAGAATTTAAGATTGAAACCCTTTATAAACGATTGTATGAAACTAGTTTCAGTTTTTAAATAAAGTTAGAAGAAATGAAGTATTTTCTTCTGCTTTTAGTGAATGTGGTGCATCTTCTTTCATAAAAATTAGTTTGTTTGGTAACATTTGGATATCTTTTCCATTTAGGTTGAAAATTCCTTTTCCTTCTATTACGTATACTGCTGCTTGTTTTGTAGTTGTGTGTTCTGAAATTTCTGTGCCCTTAGCCATACAGAAGAGAGTTATTTTGTCTTTAACTATTTCCTTTGATAGTATTCCTTGTTCTGGATATTCTATGTGTTCTTTTATGTTTTTAATCATTTTAATATTTCCATTTCTTTTATGTTTTCTTGTTCTGTTTGTTTAAATCTTTTTAATATTGTTTCTTGGGTTTCTTCAGTTAATACACTGTCTGCCATAGGATAAAGTATATTATCTTCTTTAAAAATATGTTCTTGTAATAGTTGTGTGTAGTTTCTTGTGTTTTCTATAATACTTTTTGTGTCTTTTTCTGCTACTGCTTTTTTTAGATTTTTTATATATTTTCTTCCTAATTCATGTTCATATAACATTTGCTCTATTGGGTTACAGTGAAGATCTGCTGATACTTTGTTTAATTCCTCAAATAATATATCTTCTTCTTTTGCATGGTGGAATTTATCAGCGTAATTTTGTATGAATTCTATTGCTTTTTCGAAAAAAGAATTATTTAATTGTTTTCCAGAGCTTAATAGATTTATCTCCTTAGTTAGATTCTCTATTAATCTTAATATATTTTTATGCTCTTCTGTAAGTATTTGTGTTGGGGTTTTCATTCTTTAAGTATTACGACATTAGTCATACCTCTTCTTTTTCTTTCTATTATTTTCCTTCCTTCTAGTTTGTCTAAAATTCTTGTGACTTTTACTTTGTTGAAATCTGTTTTTTCTACTAAGTCTGATTGAAATATTGTTCCTTCTGATTCTTTTATTTTTTCTAGGATTAGTTTTTCGTCTTGGTCCAATGTTATTTCTTTAGTTTTTGTTAGTTTTTTTTTCTCTTTTGTGAAAAAGATTAAGTATAATCCAATTAAAATAATGAATGCCATTAAACCTATGCTTATGTTTGTTTGAAATCTTAAAATGTCCCACATTACGCATTCTGAGCCATGAGAACAGGTTGTTTCTACTATGTCTGTTAATGCTCTATTAAAAGAATAAATGATAAATCCTACTATTGCAGAGATTCCTAAGATTAATAACCCAACTTTTCTGTTTTTCATGGTGTAATTGAAAATATATGTTTATTTAAAGATTTCTATAAATTTATAAATGTTGTTTAGTTTTAGATTTTATGGATATTGACAAGGTAGTTTTGGTTCTTAGGGAAGAAGTTAAGAAGTTTAAGATTCCTAGTGTGACTAGGGTTTCATTTGATAGGTCTCCTTATAAGGTCTTGATTTCTTGTTTGTTGAGTTTAAGAACTAGGGACGAAGTTACTATTCTGGCTTCTGAGAGATTGTTTGAGAGAGCTGGAGATGTTGAGGAGATGTTGAAGCTTGAAGTTAAGGAGATTAGTGAGTTAATTTATCCTGTGGCATTTTATAGAGTGAAAGCTAAGAGGATAAAAGAGATAAGTGAAGTTTTAGTTAGAGAGTATGGAGGTAATGTTCCTGATGAATTAGAAGAATTGTTGAAGTTAAAAGGAGTTGGTAGGAAGACTGGTAATCTTGTGTTGACTCTGGGTTTTGGGAAATTAGGGATTTGTGTTGACACGCATGTTCATAAAGTGAGTAATAGATTGGGATTGGTTGAAACTAAGAATCCTGAAGAAACAGAGTTTAAGTTGAGAGAAATTCTTCCTAAAAAATATTGGATAGAGTTTAATGATTTGTTGGTTGCTTATGGGCAGAATGTTTGTGTTCCTGTTTCTCCTTTTTGTTCAAAATGTAAGTTGTATGGTTTTTGTGAGAGGAAAGGTGTTGAGAGATTTAGATAGAGAATTTTAAAACTTTAGCTTCTGAAATAGCTTCTTTAATTAAACTTTCTTTGTTTTCTATGTTTTTTTCTAAACCTTCTATTTTTTTTAAATCTGCTTTTGTTTCTGGATGTTGAGCAATCATAAAAGAACAACAGTCTGGATAAGGTAATATAGAATGGTCGTAAGTTCCTATTTTCTTTGAAAGATCTATTATTTCTTGTTTATTTGTTCCAATTAATGGAGAGAATATAGGTAATTCTGAAAAATTATAGATACAATTAATGTTTTCTATTGTTTGTGAAGCTACTTGGCCCAAAGAATCTCCTGTGATTATTCCTTTTGCTTTTTCTCTTTTAGCTATTTGGTTAATTATTTTCATCATAAAGATTCTGTAGATAATCATCCTATATTTAGCTGGTGTGTTTATTGTGATTTGTTTTTGAATTTTACTGAATGGAACTATGTAAAGTTTAGAGCTTAGTTGAAATTTTGTTAGTTCTTTAACTAGGTCTTTTATTTTTGTTAGAACTCCTTGTTGTGTTTGGTTGTGGAAGTGTACGAAGATTATTTTACAGCCTCTTTTCATCATTAAGAAAGAAGCTACTGGACTGTCTATTCCTCCTGAGAGGGATGAAATTAGTTTTCCGCTTGAAGTTGTTGGTAATCCATCTATTCCTTTTTGTTTTTCAGTGTATATGAAGACTTCTTTTTCGCAGACTTCTATATAGAGTTTTAAGTCTGGGTTTTTTACGTCTACTTTTTTGTTTAATTTAGTTAAAATATGTTCTCCTAATATGTTATTTATTTGGCTTGAATTTGTTTTAAAATCTTTGTTTGATCTTTTTGCTATTACTTTGAATGTTTGGAAGTTTTTTGTTTTTAGTAGATTTAAAGAATCTTTTTTAATTTGAGCTAAGTCTGGTTTTGATTTTATTGTTTCTGAGAAAAAGGTTATTCCTGGTATATGTTGTAAGTTATCTGGGTATTTTTTGCAGTCACAGATTATTCTTCCATATCGTTTGTAGACTTTTATTAAGTCTTTATTTAATGCTTTTTTTATGTTGTCGATTAGTTTGTTTTCGAAAAAGGTTCTATTTTTTCCTTTTATTGCGATTTCTGAATAATGGATTATTGTAGATATCATTTTATCTTAAATATTTCACATCTTTTACAAAGTTCATTTCTTGATGGTTCTCCACATTCTACACAATCTTTTAATTTGTCTTTTGGTTTGAATTTTTTTTGTAGAGTTGGGAGTATTTCTAAGAATGTTCTAACTATGTTTATTTTTATTTCTGGGTAGTCTTTTTCTAAAGTATCTAAGTGATTTCTTATTTTTCTTCTAAAAACATTTACTGAGCATGGACAAGCATCATATTGAACAGGGAATTTTTTTAATTTAGAATATTTTTTTGCTTCTTGGTTTGAACAGAAATATAGTGGTTTAACTCTTTGTACGAATTTTTTTGTTTTTAGAATTCCTGTTTTTGGTCCTAAGCCGAGGCTTAATTTAATATTTCCTTTTAATTGGTTCATTAGTATTGTTTCTGCTGCGTCATCTAAGTTATGTCCTGTTACTATTTTAGTTGCTTTTAGTTCTTTAGCTTTTTTATTTAATAACCATCTTTTGATTACTCCACAGATCATGCAGTTGCTTAATTTTTTCTTATCTTGTATTTTTAATCTTATATGACATAGAGAAGAACCAAATTCTTTTCTAATATCTATTACATGTAGCTTAATCTCTTCTTTTTTACAGAATTTTTTTAGGTTTTCTAGGTTTTTTTCAGACCATGGGCCGATTTTTAAATCTATGATTAATGCTTCTGGATTGTAATTTAGTTTTTTTAGAATGTATAGGACAGTTGTAGAGTCTTTTTGTCCTGAGCAAGCTACTAGAACTTTATCTTTTTTATCTAATAGAGAGTATTCTCTAATTGTTTTTTTTACTTTTTTTTCGAATTTTGTTTGAAAGTTTTCCATAGGTTTTTTGGAGAAATAAGGGTTTATTAAGTTAATTGTTTTAGTTGTTGGGAATAAGAAAGTATTTAAATTAAAAAGAAGCGATAATTAAAATGGCAGAAATTGAAATAAAAATTCTTGAAATTGATCCTAATAAAATAAGAAGAATCCTTAGACTTAATAAAGCTAAATTTATAAAAAAGGTTTTACAAAAAAATATTATTTATGAGAATCCATATACTAAGTCTAAAGGTTTGGCGGTGCGTATAAGAAGGGAAGGAAAGTATACTAATTTTACTGTTAAATCAAAAGTTCAGTTCATTAAAGGACATAAGATTAGAAGAGAGTATGAAACTGAAATAACGGATTTTAAAGCTCTGGAAAAAATATTAGAACTAATAGGTTTAAAGAGAAGTTCGTACGCAGAAGCTAAAAGAGAATATTGGCAATTGTTTGGTTGTTCTATTGAAATTATGAAAATGCCTAAAATTCCTGTTTTTATTGAAATAGAAGGAGCTAAAAAGAATATTTTAAAAATTGTAAAACTTTTAGGTTATTCTGAAAAAGATTATTTTATTGGTTATCCTCCTGTACATTATAAAGTGGATTTTAAAGATTTAAGATTTTAAAAAAGAAAAGAAAAAAGATTTTATTCTTGGATTCCGTCGTTTCCTGAAGTTACATCAAATCCAATTGGCCAATCACCACAGTTTCCGTTAACACAGTACTCACCACTTCCGTAGAAATGTGCTGAGCCAGTTCCAATAACTTCTGCTTCAAGTTCTGTTCCTGAAAAGTAAACAGAGATAGAGTTAGCATCTGTAATTGTTATTGTTCCTACTTCGCCTTCTTCAGTTTCATACCTTGTGCTTGAACCGTCTTGAGTTATAACTCCAAAACCTACAGTTTCTATTGAACCTTCTCCCATAAGGTCTCTTACTGTGATATAACCGCTACCTGATAGTGTTATATCTCCTGTTCCAGAAATTTGAGCCCAACCGTCTCCTGATGCTGTTAGTGTTCCTGTTCCTCTTAGTCTAACTGAGTCTGGAACTGATACTGCACTAACTCCTGTAGTTAATTCGCTTAATTCAAACTCATCTTCTACAAGGGATCTGTACAACCTTATTGCTTGGATAAGAGACTCTCTTGCTTCCCAAACATAGCCATTTGCTTCTTTGAAAAATTCATTTGCTTGGTTGAACAATTCATTAGCTTCTGAAGGGTCGTCAATACTTGAGTATGTTTCTCTTGCTTTGTCGTATTTACTTTGTGCTAGAGCTACTTTTGTTGAAAAATCATCTAACAAAGATTGAATTTCTACTTTATCAGCATCAGATTCAACTGCGTCTAATCTAGTTTGTAGATTTTCTGATAATTTATCAGCTCTTGCAAGCACATGATCAGCTCTTGCTGAAAGCAAAATACCTGATACTCTTTTAATAGCTACTCTTTGATCATCGTAGTGGTCTTTAATACTCCTAGCTACTGTTATTAAGTCTTGAACAGTTTCTGCACCTTCTACATCTTGTTTTAACTCAGCTAGTTTTTCTGTATGGTATTCTAAGTCCTCTAAGATGTTTTCCCTAAGATCTTCACTCATTTCTATATTTTCTGCCCAATGGATTAAAACGTCGTTATGTGTGTCTAGAACTTCTAAAGCATTAGTTAAAAATTCTTGAGTTCTATCAAAAACTGTTGTTCCTTTTTCTGAGTCTTTGTATTGAGACAGTTTGTCTTTAAATGTCTTATATTGTTCTCTTGCTGTTTTATACTCGCTTGTTGCAGAAGTATATTTAGCTTTTATTAAATTATACTCTGTTAAGAAAGCTTGGTCTAATTCTTTTAGGCTTGTAGCTTCTACAGGCATTGCACTAAATACAAATAAAGCTAGTACTATCAGCACAAATATTTTGTTTAGTTTCATTTTTATTTTCTCCTCCCTCTTTTTTGTATATGTATATTAGAATAGTTTGTTTATAAAGATACTTTAAAAAATACTTTATGAAACTTTACGAAACTTTATTGTGTGTTCTTGTGTTGAAAATTATATTTTTATTTTCGTGAATTAGAAATCTATTTAAAGGTTAGTTTTAAGAATATGTATATGAAAAGAGTAATTTATTTTTTAATGTTTTTTTTATTAGTTGGTGTTAGTTCTGGAGCTACTATTTATGGTGAAATCTATGCATGGGATACTTTAGAAGAGATAGGTGCTATAGTTGAGATTGATTCTGTTCCTAAACAAGTTATGGTTGTTGATGAAGGAGAAGAATATAGTTTTGAGTTAAGCGAAGGTAGCTATATTCTAACTGCTGTTTCTACAGATGGTTTGTATTATACTAATGAAACAATTGAGATTGAAGGAGAAGGGGACTCTGTTATTCATTTGATTTTATGGTATTCTGATGGTTTTTTTGATGATTTAGTTGAAAATGATACAATAGATGAAGATGATTTTGATTTTGGGGAAGAAGAAGCTGGTTTTGACTATGTACTTTTGGTTTTGATTTTGATTGTTTTTGGGGTTGGAGTGTTGTTTTTTTATTATTTGAAAAGAAGAAAGCCTTCTGAAGAAAAATTAGAAAAAGAAGTTTTAGAAAGTGATGAAGATATGGATAAGGTTTTAGGAATTATTAAGGAGAGTAAAGGGCGGATTACTCAAAAAGAGGTAAGAAAGAAGATGATGCCTTTATCAGAGGCTAAGGTTAGTTTGTTGATAACAGAGCTAGAAGATAAAGGAATGGTTAAGAGAATTAAGAAAGGAAGAGGAAATGTGATTATTTTAAGGAAGTAGTTTTTTGTGTTTTTTTTCTTTAAATGGAATTTATTTGATTTCTAAAGATAATTATGGAACTTTTTTTAAAAAAGATGGAATAAAAGTATTTAAAGATTGGAATGTACCCAATAATAAGTGATTATTAACAAGATAATCTTAATTCTGGCTATTTTTTTGGTAGCTAGTGCTATAGTTGATGGTTCTGAATATGTTTTTTATTCTTATGGGCCTAATGGGTTGATTGCTAAGACACAAGGAAGTGAGACTTATTTTTATCATAAAGATCATTTAGGTAGTAATGCTATTGTTAGTAATTCTTCTGGCGGTGTAGAATATTCTTCTGATTATTATCCTTTTGGGGAGTCTTTTAATTCTGAAGGAGAAGAAAAATATAGTTATACAGGTAAAGAGAAAGATTCTTCTGGTTTATATTATTATGGAGCTAGATATTATGATGCTTCATTAGGTAGGTTTATATCTGTAGATCCTGTTTATAATGTTTTATTTAGTTCTTATGTTTATGTTAGAGATAATCCTATGAAGTATGTGGATCCTACTGGGGAAGTTCCTGTGGAAATTATTGAAGAGAGTTTTAAGAATGGTCAAGGTGTTCCTTTGTCTGGTTTTAATTTGGATTTGCCTGAAAAAACTTTAGAAGAGTTTAGGATGGCTGGTTTTGAGCCCAGTGTTATGCATAGTGGAGGAAGTAGAACTATTTCGATGTCTGACGTGATCAATTTTGTTGTGGAGAATATTGATATTTCTCCAAAAGCAGGTTATGATTTTAAAGTAGGGAGGATAGAGATTTCAGTTAAGGGGTTGGGTAGTGCAACCTTAGTTCCTGTGATGCCTGGATTTAAGAATGAAGAGGAAATAGGTATTATCTTATCTATTGGTGGTTCAGACTTTGGGCTAAATATTTTTAATGAGGCAGTTGAGGAGACTACTTGGACTGAAAACGGAGAGGTGGAATTTATTATTACTGATACTGAGATTTCTTTTGAACCTGTGTTTGGGCAAGAGATAGTAAATGGTGTTGGGGTTGAAGTAAGCGAAGAGGGTGTTGGGGTTGATGGAGGCTATGGTTTTGAATATGGGGATATTGAGTTAAATCTTTATGAAGAGGAATTTGGAAATTAGTTAGATTTAAAAAGGAGGTTATTTGCTAAAAAATATGGAAAAATCAAAATTATTGGCTTTATTGGTTGCTGGAGGAGCTTTAGCTGTGGCTGGATGTGTTAAAGATGATTCAAATAGAAAAAGTCTTGAAGGGTTTTTAAAGGAAGCACCTTGTAGTTCTTCTCTTACTGAAGGACAAAGTAAGATACAAGATCATTACAGTGGTTTAATGAAATTATTTGAAGATTATAACAAAAAGTTGATAGATGATTCTGAAAAGCCATTTAATTATTTTGACAGATTAGAGAGTTTAGAAAGAATAGAAAACACAAGTGATAGTTTATTTGCTTTGGGTTTAAATGATAGGTATAGAGTTAAGTGGGATGGTAAAGATTGTAGTGCTCAGGATGTTGTTTATGCAAATTTATGTTTGGCTTATTATAATTTAAGTAAAGTGGTTGATAAGATTACTGGTTCTAGGGCGGAGAGTTATAAAGAAGAATGTTTAGAGAAGTGCCAAGAATATGCTGGTATTGTTAAGGGAAATGACTCTAAGCTTTATGATGAACTTAATTCTAAACTTAAAGGTTATTTAGAATAAATTTTAAATCATAAATTATATAAATGCTTGATTTAGTTTATTTTTTAGTTGGGGCCCATGGTCTAGTGGTTATGACATCACCCTTACAAGAAACCCTTTTAAAAAAAGCGTTTGCGGAAAAGGGCTGAGAAAGGTGAGAATCCCCGGTTCAAATCCGGGTGGGCCCATTAGTTTTTTATTAGTAATTTGTTAGTAGTGGTAGAATAGGAAGGTTTATAAATATTCTCAAGTTATTCAACTTTATGACACATCAGGGAAGAGTACATACAATTAGTACAGAAGCTGAAGAAATCAGTAAAAGAATTTTGGGAGCAGTACCTAAAGATAAAATAGTATATGGACGTTTAAGGAGACCTCTCTGGCATAAAATAGAATTTCAAGATACTGCTGATGAAAGAAGATATTTGACGGAAGTGGCTTGCAGATACAATTCGCAAAGTGTACCCTGTGACAATTTAATCGCCCATGGAACTGAAGATTCATCTACTTTATGCCAAATTCTTTTGAATAGGAAACTCAAACACAATGTAGGTATAGAAAATTATGGAAATTTGGCATCTACTGAAAGCATACAAGTTGGAGGCTATTGGGATAGGGGATGGGGTTTATTTGTAGCTACACCCAAAACAATACAAAATTATGAAATAGAAAGATACTTAGTTGTTCCAACACAAAAACTTAAAGGAATTTTATTGCCAGGTCCATTAGTTGAGGTAGTACAAAGAGAATTTCCTGATCAGGCAAGCAAATTAAGAAGTTATCTACAATTTGCTCAGGAGATTGAAGAACTCCTATAAATTTTCTTTTTCGAAGAAAAAGACTATCTGTTGCGAAGGAACTGCAAGCATTCCTCTTTAAAACTAATTGGTGTTATACATACTGAATGGAATGAAGGAAGTAGGAAAAGCCCAAAAGATTTAAAAGTCAGTTAATCTTTCTATAAAATAATGAACAAAAAATTGATTCAATTATATGAAATTCTAGAAAAAATTGTTGTCGCATGCGAAACAGATATTGGGAGTGCAGAAGAATTGATGCCCTTGTATGACGAATTATGTGGGGAAGTATATAAGGATATGTTTCAAAGAACCATTCAATTATATAAAGATTGTGCAAATGCTGCAACAAGAACTATATTGGACACTTTGGCTAATCGTGAAATTGACGATCCTTTTATGGCATCTGAAAAATTCAGGCGTATAGCGGATTCAAGAAAATATTAGTTTGGCTTTTTTCCTATTGTGTATAATTCCTGTTAGTTTCCTGAGCTGATAGGCGACCGACCGAAGAGACCGTTGAATTTCTGATAACTATATTTTTTGACAGATATAGAATCGTCTAAAGGAAGTATTAGAATCAAAATTTCCGCCTTGCCTGGTTCCATAGATTTTAATTATTTTAAACTTATTCTTCTTTAATGATTGTTCAAGTTTTTTTGGTGAATAAATTAATTCTTCATAATGTTCCCTAAACTGATAAAATTTCTTTCCTTTTTTTACAAATCCAAACCAATCTGTTACCCATTTATTCCCTTTTTTGTAATCTCTGTAGATTGTATCAATTCTTCCTCCAGAGACTTTAGATGTCCCAATAGTTTGTTCAAAATTAGCTTCCTCAATCTCTTTCTTATGATTTGGAAGATCTAAGAGTAAAATTCCTTTGTTTTTTAGATGCTCACTACATTTTTTTATTGTTTTTTCAATTAGCTTGAAATTTGGTAATAATACTAATGAAGAATTTAAACAGATTATAGAATCATACTTTTTATTAATTTTGAATTTGGACATATCTTGTAAATAAAGTTTTGTTGATTTACTCTTTTTTCTTGCTTCACTTAACATTTTTTTACTTATATCTAAACCTTCAATATCAAATTTAGCCTTTTTTAATGGGAATAAATATAACCCATTTCCACATCCCAAATCAAGAACCGATTTTACTTTATATTTGGTTAGTATCTTTTTGTAAAAATTGATTTTTTTATCATGTGATTTTTTATTAAATCCTAACGAGCCATAATATTCAGAAGATCCAGAAAAATCATTATCTATTACCATATGAATGTTCTATCTTTGCAACTTTATATATTTTTTGCATACTGAAGAAAGTGCAGCTAAGAAGTAATTTCTAAGAAAAAGGAAAGTTTTTTAAAACGCTTGAATTTTGAGTTATTTATGTCTAATGTATTAATAACAGGCGTTCCAAAAAGTGGAAAAAGCACGTTACTTGAAAGAGTTTTAGATAGCTTAAGCGTTCGTAAAAAGGGATTTGTTACAAAAGAAATAAGAGAGGATGGTCAAAGAACAGGGTTTGAAATAGTGACATCAACAGGAGAAAGAAGATTGCTATCAAGTACTCATATGGATTCGTCAATTAAGGTTTCTCGTTATTTTGTTGATGTTTCTGGATTTAATAAAATTCTTCCTCCATTTTTTAATTTTGATGATGAATTGTTGTATATTGATGAAATTGGTCAAATGGAATTATATGCAGATAAGTTTCAAGATTTAGTAAGGCTTTATCTTGATGCACCAAATCATTTTTTGGGGACTTTTTCAAGAGTATATTCTCATCCATTAATTGATGAAATTAGAGAAAGGAAAGATGTTACTATTTTTGATTTAACACCAGAGAATAGAGAAGAGATGTTTAGAAAGATTCGTACATTAGTGTCGAGTTATAAAACTTTAGAGTTTTTTAGGCAAAATTACATCAAGAACAGCCCCAGTATCATTAATTAAAAAGAAGATTTCTGATACTCTGGATGTTTAGCACCTTTAGAATTATGCATTAATTTTATTCTGTCAAAATCCGGGTGGTTAACCTCAAGAAAACTCATTCTATTTCCAACCAATTTTCCATAAACACCAATTGCCTGTTTATCTAAATGGGCATCTTTTACCACAGCATCAATATCGGCAACTTTATTAGTCTGATAAAGTCCATTATAGCTGCAAAGTACTTCTTTTCCATCAGGTAAATCTAATACAAAACTTACATAGCCTTCAGTAGAATAGTTGTTTTTTGTGATAAATGATGCTGGTAACTTAGGTACACCTGTAATTGTATCCCCAACACTTGATGCTGGTAATTCAGGTACACCTGCAATTGCATCTAAGGGTTTTTGTTCCTTTCCATCACAACCAAGTGAAGTAGAGAGACCAGCTAATACAAGTCCCCCCATGATTATTCTTTTAAGTTTCATTTTATATCACTAATTAAGATAAGAGTAACTAGTATATAAAGCTTTCGTTTTATAGTAACTTATTAGTGGTAAAACTAATTCTTGCCCTCAGGTATTTTGCCCAAAAAATTGTATGTAATTCCTGTTAGTTCCCCTCAAATAATCTAATTTTCAATCCAAAACATTTATTAAGAAGCTATAACTTTTAATAAAAATATGATTTGGACAACATTTTTAATTATAGTTATTTTATTTGTTTTAGCTAGTTTAAAGATTGTTAAAGAATACGAAAGAGGAGTTAAATTTACTTTAGGAAAGTTTTCTGGGATGATGGAGCCTGGTTTAAAAATGGTTCTTCCTATTGTGCAAGCTTGGACAAGAGTTGATATAAGAGTAAAAGCAGTAGATGTTCCTCAGCAAGATGCTATTACAAAAGATAATGTTTCTGTAAATGTTAATGCTGTTTTGTATTATAAGATTTCAGAGGCTAAGCATGCTATTTTAGAAGTTGAACATTTTAATTATGCTGTTTCTCAGTTAGCTCAAACAACAATGAGAGATACTGTTGGAGAGGTAACTTTGGATGAATTATTAGGTGAAAGAGAAAAAATTTCTAAAAAAATTCAAGTTGTTGTAGATAAAGCAACTGATCCTTGGGGAATAAAGGTGGTTAGTGTTGATTTAAAACATATTGAGTTACCTGGTGAGATGAAAAGGGTTATTGGTAAGGAAGCTGAGGCTGAAAGAGAAAAAAGGGCTGTAATTATTAAAGCTCAAGGAGAAGTGATTGCTTCTGAGAATTTAAGTAAGGCTGCTGTACGATTATCTAAAGCTAATGGTGCTTTGCATTTAAGGACTTTACAAACTATAAATGATATAAGCAGTGATAAGAATACAACTATTGTGTTAGTTACTCCTGTTGAAGTTTTGAAAGCTTTTGAGAAGATTAGTAAGAAGTAGATTTTTAATTAATAAGGTTTATAAAGTTAGATTGGTATTTAAAAATATGGGAGAAAATGGCTCTAATGGGTTTGTTCCAAGTGACGAGTTTATATATTCTATTCTTGAAGATGTTGCAAAAAAAGAAATGATTGAAATAGGATTACTCAAAGACAGAATAAATCCCAGAATTGATGAGATGAGGAAAAAATTAGGAACGTATATTTATGGTTGTATGGATAGCCTTGCGAGAACAGTTAGTGAGTTGGGTACAAGTCGCGATAATGTTCAAATTATACATGATGGGTCTCTTACAGATGAAATGATTTCAGGATTAGGAGAGCCTTTATTAAAGACTATAAATTTTAGGTGTTCATTTAGGGATATTTCTAAAGAAACGTATAATGCTCTTGCAAAAGACATTTATAACTGGGTCGGAGATCATTCAGGGCTAAACGGCTTTAGATATAAGAGAGATGATCATCGAAATGTTTACTTAGATATTAGAAGAGGAGAAAAGATAAAAATAGAGGAGTTACTTGAAGCGCATTAAAATAAAAAAACTTTAAATAGTTCTATTTCTTTTTTTAGGAGTCTGTATAATTAAAAATATTTGTAGTGTATAAACGAAAGCTTTAAATAAGTGTAGTGTATATAACTTAGATGGTATTTGTAAGAAAAATTAAGGATTATTATGTATTGGGACACTCTACTAGGAAGGGTAACAAAGTGGTTCAAAAAACAAAGTATGTAGGTAAGAATTTACCGTCAAAAAGAGTATTAGAAGAATTAAAGAAAGATTTTCTCAAGGAAATTAGAGGAGAAAGATTTAGGTATTTCTCTGCAAAAGATGTTGAAGATATTGAAAGAAAAAGAAAGAAATATGAACAAGAGATTAAAAAATTAAGTCAATTAGAGAAAAAGAAGAATTTTGAGAATTTTATGATAAGATATACTTATGATAGTAGTAAGTTGTCTGGAGTAGATGTTACTTTAAGACAAACATATCTTATATTAAAGGAGGGGATTATTCCAAAGAATTTTAAAAATCTTAAAACTATTAAAGAATTAGAAAATCACGAAAAAGGTGTTGTAGCTATAACAGAGTATAAAGGAAAATTAGATTTGGGTTTTATAAAGAGGCTCCATAAAATATTATTTTTAGGAGTGGATGATGAAATTGCTGGAAAACTCAGAAGTGAGCTAAAAAGGAATGTTAAGATTGGTGGAACTAGTTATGTGCCTCCCAAATGGAATGAGATTGATAAAGAGCTTGATAATTTTTTTAAATGGTATAGTTCAGAATGTAGGAAATTACATACTTTAGAATTAGCTGCACTTATTCATTTAAAACTTATTTCAATACAACCATTTGTGGATGGAAATAGTAGATTATCTAGGTTGCTTATGAATTGGATATTATGGAAAAGAGGATATCCTTTAATTGATATTAAGGTAGAAGAAATAGAAGATTATTATGATGTGTTAGATAAATATCAGATAGAATATAATGAAAGGCCTTTTATTAAGTATATAAAAGAGAAATATATGGAAAACTAAACAAATATAAATAAATTAGTTTTTATATTAATATGCCAACGAATGTTACACATGAATATGAGAATGCTGAAAAGAAGTTTTTTGAAGCTGAAACTATTCCTGCTAAATTAGAAGCTTTACAAGAGATGCTGTCTACAGTGCCAAAACACAAAGGAACTGAGAATCTTAGGGTTGAAATAAAACAAAAAATTTCTAAGCTTAAGGCTTTATTAGCTAAAGAAAAACAACAAAGAAAAGGAAAGGGTTTCCAGATAGGTGTTAAAAAAGAAGGAGCTGCCCAGGTTATTTTGATTGGAAAGACTAATTCTGGGAAAAGTTATGTTTTGAGTAAACTGACAAATGCTAAGCCTTTGATTGCTGATTATGAGTTTAGTACAAAATTACCAGAAGTTGGAACTATGGATTATAAAGGAATTAAGATTCAAGTTGTTGAAATTCCTGCGATTGTTGAAGATTTTGTTGATAAAGGTAAAGGTCCTTTATATTTAGGGATTATTAGAACTGCTGATTTAGTTATAGTTGTTGATAGAGATAGTTCTAAGAATTTCATTGTTTCTGAGTTAGAGAAAGGAGGTGTTAATTTTAAAGGCTTAGTTGTTAAAAATAAAGATTTAGATTTTTCTGATTTGAAAGAGAAAATATGGAAGAGATTGGATTTGATTTATGTTTATACTAAGAGTCCTGGAAAGAAAAAAGATGATCCTCCTGTTTCTTTGAAGAAAGGAGAGAGTGTTAGAGATTTGGCTGGACATGTTCATAAGGATTTTATTCAAAAATTTAAATATGCTAGGATTTGGGGCTCTTCTGCTAAGCATGACGGGATGAGTGTTGGCTTGAATCATGTTTTAAAAGAAGGGGATGTTGTTGAGTTACATTTGAAATAGAAAGCTTTATATATCAATTGATACCTTATTTATATCAATAAAATGTTAAAATTAACTCAAACTGAACTTATTGAAAAGAAGAAGAATAAAGTAAATAGATATCCCAATCTAAATACTGTGTTGATGGTAGAAGATGTGTTAAAGAAGAATAGGGATCTTCCGATGAAGATTTCTGAACTAAAGGAGAAATTACCTAAGAAAGTAATGCACCAAACACTTAAAGTTATTTTAGTGTATCTTTGGAGAAGTGGAAAGATAATCTACGGGCCCAAAGGAGTTCAGTGGATTTATTCTGAGTCAAATCATTTAAAGAAAATGATGGAAGATAGTTTGGAAATATAAGATGTTTTTAGGAAAAGAAGTTAGAATTTTATTGAAAGGACAGGCTAGAAAGGCCTATATTGAATTAAAGAAGAGAAAAGATAAAGAGGCAAGAACTATTTTAAATTCTATTGAAAGGATGAAAAGCATTTTGAAAGAAAATCCTCAATTTGGCAATCCTATAAAAAAAGAGTTGATTCCTGCTGAACTGAAAAAAATTGGTATAGGGAATTTATATAGAGTTGAGTTGTCTAATTATTGGAGGATGTTGTATACTATTGAAGGAAGCAGAATAGATATTTTTTTATTTGTTTTGAAAATAGTCAATCATAAGAAGTATAATAAATTGTTCGGGTATAAATGAAAGACCATTACACTAAAAAATCAAGGAAACAAGGATTTAAATCCAGGAGTGTGTATAAACTTAAAGAGATTAATAAAAAGCAAAGTTTAATTGGTTCTTCGGATAAGGTTTTGGATATAGGAAGTTATCCTGGAGGTTGGTTACAATATTGTAGCAGAGTTTGTTCTAAAGTTGTTGGTGTTGATATTAGAGAAGTTGAAACAGACTTAGAGTTTTATAAGTTAGATATTTTAAAGGAAGATATTTTTAAAGTTTTGAAAGGTAAATTTGATGTTGTTATTTCTGATGTTTCTCCTAAAAAAACAGGAGTTAAAAGTTTAGATCAAGATAAAAGCGTAGAATTAAATTTAAGAGTTTTGGAACTTTTAGATTTTTATTTGAAAAAGAGAGGAAATTTCTTGATGAAGGTTTTTCAAGGTGAGGGTTTTGAAGAATTGTTGAAAGAGGTTAAAAAAAGATTTGAATTTGTTAAAGTTGTTAAACCTAAGGCTTCTAAATCTGGAAGTAAAGAGGTTTATGTTGTTGGGAAGAATAGAAAATAATAAAAAGGGAGATTTCTAGATTATATTTATGGAAAAGTTTGAACTTATTGGATTAAAGGATTTTGATGATTTTGAGATAAAAGTTATTAATGATATTGTTAAGAGTTATATTCGTAAAATAAGATTAGAAAATGTTAAGTTAAAGGTGCAATGTAAAAAATATGAAAAAGAAGGTAAAAGGCACCATTATTCTTTTCATGCAATATTAGACAGAGGTGTTGCTGTTAGAGATGATGATTGGGATTTAGCTGTTGCTTTACATAAAACAATGGATAAGATGTTAAATAAAATTGAAGGAGATTTTAGGAAAGAAGGTAAAAAATTTTCTAAAGTAAGACTTTTTAAAAGATGGCTCTCAAACAAGTAATTATTGTTAGGAAAGATTTGAAGATGAATTCTTCTAAGATGAGTTCGCAAGTAGCTCATGCTAGTGTTGATACTGTTTTAAAGAGTTCTAAAGAAAAGGTTGAGAAGTGGCGGAAGGAAGGAATGAAAAAGGTTGTTTTGAAAGTAGAGGATGAGAAAGAATTAGTTGAAATGTATAAATTAGCTAAGAAGAAGAAATTGGTTTGTGTTTTAATTAAAGATGCTGGAAGAACTTTTTTTAAGAAAGCAACTAAGACTTGTGTTGGGATTGGTCCTGATTTAGAGAGTAAAATTGATGAAGTTAGTGGAAAATTGAAGATGTTATGAATTTTCGAAAGTTTTAAATTTGATTAGGTTTTCTCTATTTTTAAGATGAGCAAAGAATATTATGAAAAATGTTCTGATCTTTTAGATTTTTCAGGAAGAGTAAGAGAATTGATGGAAACAGGAGGTTATAATCCTCAAATTGTTGCTGGGTGGAATAGGCTTAGGGGAGATCATACAAGTAAAAATTATAATGTAAGTTATTTGTTTTTAGGAAATTCCGGTAATAATATTCCTAATTTACATTGCGAAGATACGAGTAATATACCCATTGAAGAGGATGAACCTATAAGAAATATTGTTGAAAAGAACCTTAGATCTATTGCAAATGGTGTTTCTAATTTGAAGAATACTAAGTTTACAAGAGAGGGAAATAAAATTACATTAGATATAATTTTAAATAAAAAAACTATTCAGACTGAATTGTTTTAATCGATAGTTTTAAAAATAACCAATTTTACTTATTTCTGGACGATCATAGGGGCTTGGTTCACCTGATCTCGTTTCGATCTCAGAAGTTAAGCAAGTCTCCGTTCCTGGTTGTACTGT
>CAYFGV010000002.1:0-26177 GCA_964342845.1 Candidatus Woesearchaeota archaeon | reverse complement strand
AAACAAAAGAAGTATTTGAGGTTTATTAAAGAGGTAAGAAATTATGAATAAGTTTTGGGAAGAGGTTATATTTGTTTTGACTATAATAGTTGGCATAGTTATAACTGGTGTACATCTCTTTCAAGGACCTGTTTTATTGGCTCCTGTTGAACTGCCTGAAGGTGAGTTTGTTAATACTTATTTTGATGGAAGTAAAATAAAGTTATTAGAAGGAGAAATAGAAGGTACTTATGAAACAAATGTGTTAGATACAAAGATGTTAGCTAATTGGACTAATTTTTCGTGGGGTGAACCTTTTGAATACAAAGTAAGTTTAGATAAGGAAGAAGGCATGTTGCTATTGTGTCATTTTGATAATAGTCTTATTTGTGAAGATGGGGAAGAAGGTGTTGGAGATTTAGCTTTTGAAGAAGGTATCTTTAATGAAGCTCCTTATTTTAACAAAAAAGTAAAATATGATAATTTAAATGAAGAGAATTTTAAAAAAGATAGCGGGAGTATTGAATTTTGGGTTAAACCTAATTGGGGTGTTGATGACGATGAAGAAAGAGTTTTTTTTGCAACTATGCCTGTTGATGTAAATTTAATGAATAATTTCTTTGTTTTATCTAAGGTGTTTAAAGACTCTAAAACTAAGATAAGATTGAAAATATATGAGAAACATCCTGATTTAAGCTGGACAATAGAAAAAAGTGTACACTGGGATAATGATGAATGGCATCATGTTGTGGCGGTTTGGGATTTAAGAGATGGTACAGAAATGGTAGGAATTTATGTGGATGGTCTTTTAGTTGTAGAAGACATTGGTAATCCTCCTGGAATAAGTTTAGATTCTATATCTGATCAAATCTTTGTTGGTTCTCCTGGTCCTGATAAAAATGCAGCTAGTGCAAATATAGATGAATTTGTGATTTATAATTACCCTTTATTTCCAGAAATTATAATTGATCACCATAAAAAAGGAGCTGCTAATTTAAATTTTCAAGTAAGAAGTTGTGATGATGAAAATTGTTTTGGTGAAGAATATAATGGTGTTTATTTTGAGAATGCTAGTTTTGGTAATTTGAGTAGTTTAGAAGACAACAGGTATGTACAATTTAAAGCATATTTATCAGCTGAACATTTAGGAGCTACATCGGAATTATTAGCTTTAGATTATAATTTTGAGAAGATTAATTATGTTTTTGTTAATTTAACTAATCCTGAGAATGGAAGTAGTTTAACAAATACTAATGTTTTAATCAATTGGAATATAAATGCTACTAGTTTAGATAGTTGTGGATATATTTTGAATGAAGAAGTTTATCTTATTGAAGATTGTTTGGCTAATTCAACTAATGTTATTTTAATTAATAATGTTTGGAATAATCTTAGTTTTTTTGCTAATGATAGTTATACTGAAATTACCTGGGATAATATAACTCTTTTTGTTAACGAGGCTGAAGAAAGTGACGAAAGTAGCGGAGGCGGAGATAGTGGAGGAAGTAGTAGAGACTGTTATAATGATGGAGATTGTTCTGCTGGAGAGATTTGTGAGGATGATGATTGTGTTTCTGGATGTAGAGATGATTCTGGTTGTGATGATTTAGAAGTATGTGAGGAAGAGATTTGTGTTGAAGTTGGATGTGTAAGTGATAATGATTGTTCTTCAGGAGAAGAGTGTTTAGATAATGAATGTCTTATAGTTGAAGTTATTGAAGTTGAGACTGCTGAGTGTTATTTAGATGAGGAGTGTGGAGAAGGTTATATTTGTGAGAATAATGTTTGTTTTGAAAGTTGTGAAGAAGAGGTTTGTGTTGGGGTTGAATGTGTAAGCGATGATGATTGTTCTTCAGGAGAAGAGTGTGTGGATAATACGTGTACTGTTATTTTTGGACAGATAATAGAAAGCCAAAACACTTTAATAATTGTTATAATTAGTGTTACAGTGGTTTTGTTAGGTGTAGCAATATATTTGATTGTTCCTTATAAACTTAAGAGAATGAAATATGGTAAGAAGAAATAAGAGTTTGGAGAAGAAAATAGCTTTAGAAAGAGTTAAGATTTTGTTTAAAGAAGCTGAGCTAGCAGATAAGAAGTTAGCTAATAGATATGTTAAATTAGCTAGAAAGATTGCTATGAAAGTTAATTTGAAATTTCCTAAAAATTTGAAAAGGAAGTTTTGTAAGCATTGTTATTGTTATTTGAGGCCTGGTGTTAATTGTAGAGTCAGGGTTAGAGAGAAAATGGTTGTTTATTATTGTTTAGAATGCAAGAGGTTTATGAGGTTTAGAATTAAGTAATTATTTTGTAGTGGTTACAAAACGAAAGGTTTATAAAGTGCTGATTTTTTGTATTATTATGGCAAAACATAAATTTGGAAGGAATATTAACGGGAGTAGGGAAGTTGTACCTTATTCCAGGTTTTTGGAGAACTATGCATTTGCTAGATGTGTGGATGGTAGAAAAATAAATGGGTTTTACTCTACATATAACCAAGATACAAATAGGATTACAATAGAACCTGCATTAAGATTCTTTTTAGACGAGGTTGGAATAGAAGCATGTGATTTTGAAGGTTTTGAAGAAATAGACGCTTCTTCTGTTATAGGTATGGGATCGACAAATTTACCCCATATATTGAATATGGTTGAAGATTATAAGAGGAAAAGAGCAAAACACGATTCTGACAAAGATAGTAAATAGTTTTTTAGTTTAATTTTTTATACAAATAAGGCCAAGATGTTTTAATCCATAATTTTTCTTTTTTGATTAAATGTTCAAACCCTCTTTTTTTAAGTTCTTTATTTACTATGTTTCCTTTATGAGGATATTTGAATAGTTTTGGTAATGGTGAGTTGAAACCATGCATATAGTGGATTAATTCATGAGTTATTGTTAGGTCTAAAATATATTCTGGGACTATTTCGTTTTTGAATAGGCCGTTTATAGCTATTTCTGAAGAGTTGTCTTTTAATTTTTTAATATGTCCGAATTTGTTTTTCCATTTGCCTTTGAAAATTATAGTTATTTTATTTTTCTTAGGGACTTCTGGAAAAAGTAGCTCCCAGATCTGGTTCAATCTATTTTCTAGGAAGGTATTATTTCTCATAAGAATAAAAAAGGTTAAAATTTTTTAAATCTTGCTACTGTGTCTATTAGATCTACATGTCCTAAAAATAAAGATCTGCAACAGTATCTTTTTAGTTTTAAATCATCTAAGACTTTTTTTGTACTTTCTCCCTTGGAGATTCTTTTTTTGTATTCTTCATATAGCTGTGCAACTGGTTTTGAACAACTTATGCATCTTATTGGAATTATCATTTTTTAATTTCCTTATCTGTAAGATTTTTGTCTCTTACTTCTTGCTTTTGAATCGTTTGGTTTTCTTTGCTCTTTTCTTCTAACATCAGCAATTAATAAATGCCTGTCGTAGTTTAAGAATGTTGATTTTAAAGTTTTATCTAATTTTACTAATGATCTTGCTATTGCTAATCTTGCTGCTTCTGCTTGGGATTGGAAACCTCCACCAATCATTTTAACTTTTATATTTAAGTTTTTAATTTTATCTCCAGCTAATCTTAGAGGTTCTGAAATTCTTAATCTAGCTTGCTCTGGTTGAACTAATTCTAAAGGTGTTCTGTTTACAAAAACTTTTCCAGATCCTTTTGATAAAGTTGCTTTTGCAATTGCTGTTTTTCTTTTTCCTGGTGAATGTATTGGTTTCATTTTAATCTTTTACATATTTCTTCAACTGTCATGAAATTTAAAGTTTTTGATTCCTGAATATTGGCTGATTTTAGTGTTTTTATATCTTTGTCTTTGAATTTGTCTGGTGTTCCCATATAACACATTATTTTTTTAAATGCTATTGTGCCTCTTTGTTTTTTGTAAGGAAGCATAGTTCTTATAGCTCTTCTTACAAGTCTGTCTGGCATTCTTGGAAAATAAGGACCTTTTAATGGATCTCCTTTATCTACTCTTTCTTTATATCTTTTTAGAAGGTCTTGTTTTTTCCCAGTTATAACAACTTTTTCGGCGTTAACTATGTCTACTTTTTCTCCTAGCAATGCTTGTTTTGCTGTGTAAGTTGCTAATCTTCCTAATATTAAATTTTCTCCGTTGATTATCATTTTAACCTAGTATTTTGATGTTTTTTGCTTTTGGATTTTGTTTCATTAATTCTTGTATTGTTAAATTGTTTTTTATCTTTTCTTTTGCTGAGTCTGAAAACTGAAAAGCAGCTACTGTTACTTCGTGTTGTAGTGTTCCTGTTCCTAAGACTTTTCCAGGAACAATCACTGTTTCTTTTGGTTTTGTATATTTATTTATTTTTGAAACATTAACTATTCTTTTTCTTCTTGTAGATTTTTCTAAGTTTTTAGCTATAGCTTTCCAAACATTAGTTTTTTCTTTAGTTGAAAGTTGCTTTAATTCCTTGATTAATTTTTCTGTGTTTTGGTTTGATTTCATTTTTTGAAGTACTGCGGGAGACAGGGTTTGAACCTGCGTAGGCACTAAGCCACTAGGTCCTAAGCCTAGCCCGTTTGACCACTCCGGCACTCCCGCTTACTTAACTTTAAGTTAAAAGCGAGAGTTTATTAATTTAACTCTTTTTCTTAATTTTGTTTTTTAAGGATTCAATTTTTGTTGGCTTAGCATCTTTTAGAGCTTGTTCAAACTCTATTAATTTTGAATCATGAACATTTAATGCTGTCTTTATTATTTCTTTTGGTTTTAATTGGCCAAAAGACTCTATTTTGAATATAAAATCTTTTTTGCTGTATTTTATTTCAATTAAATCCCCACAAATATTTTCAAGAACATCTGTATTGAAATCTTGAATATTTTTTATATTTACTTCTGAATCTGTGATTTCTAAGTTCTTGTATTCTTTTAACAGTTCTTTAACTTTTTGAGGATCTTTAACAATTTTTATTTTTGGGAATGATTTATAGAAAATTAAGCCTGGTGAGTTCTTATTATGTTTTTTCCCTATATCTAAAGTAGCTGTAGCTTCTAGTTCTAATTCTTGGTTTTTCAAGAGTGTTATAATAGGAATATTATCATACACTGGTTTTACTTTTGGGTCTTGTGAAATTAATTCAGAAGAGTAAACTGTTTTTGGACCTTTTGTTTTTAATGTGATTGTTAAAGAGCATTTTACACAACCTTGTCCTTTACATGAACATTTTTCTTTTTGTTCGTATGTTGATAAGTCTGTTTTCAAAGGAATTAAACCAAGTCTATGTGCTAATATTTCATCGTATAATGCTGAATCATTTTTTATGAATGTTACTTCATTAATAGCTAAAGTTGGTGTTTCTGCTACCATTGTTCTTCTTAGTGTATTAGCTATTGTTGGGTTTATGTCTTTTAATATAAATGAGAATTCTTCTGGTGACTCTTTTAGGGTTTGTATTTCCATTTTGAATATTTTTTTGGGGAAGTATTTGATTTATAAATGTTTGGATTTAATGATTTTTAAAATTTGTTAAGAATAAGAAAATTTTAAGGTCTTCTTCCTCTTCTTCCGCCTTTTTTACGACATCGATCATGAGGCATAGGTGTGACTTCTTCTATATTTCCTATTTTTAGACCTGATCTTGATAATGTTCGTACAGCTGCTTGTGCTCCTGGACCAGTGCTACTTGGTCCGTTGTGTCCACCGGGTGCCCTTATTCTTATATGGATTGCATTTATGCCTTTATCTTTTGCTTGTTCTGCAGCTAGTTTGGCTGCTGACATTGCTGCTGTTGGTTGACCTTCTAATCTGTGAGCTTTAACAACCATTCCACCTGAAGCTTTTGCTATGCTTTCACTTGCAGTTATATCAGTTATATGGATAATTGAATTATTATAAGATGAATAGATGTGTGCTATTCCCCATCTTAGGTTTTGTTTTTTATTTTCCATTTTGTTTTTTCTTTTCTATCTTTTTTTCTTTTGGTTTCTCTTTTTTAGGAACGCTTCCTTTTTTACTTCTTTCTTAAGTTTTTCTTTTTTTTGAATTTCTTCTTTATTTTTAATTATTTCTTTCTTTTCTTCTTCTTTTATTCTTTCTGGATGATCTATTTTAGATATTGAAGATGTTGGATTATATGAAATTAAAGATTCTTCTTCTTTACTAACGAAATAAGAAGGTTTGTTTATTTTCTTATCTTTAATAGAAATATGGCCGTGTGTTATGAATTGACGGGCTTGTTTTGGCGATCTCGCTAACCCTCTTTTGAATACTAGTGTTTGTAATCGTCTTGCTAGTATATCCTCTGTGATTAGATCAAGAACTTCTTCTATTTTTGCTCCTTGTTTCATTAAGTTAAATCTGTACAAACTTTCTAAAAATTGTTTTTCTTGTTTTTCTGTCTTTTCTCTGATTAAATTTTTAGCTTGTGTAGTTAGTTTTCTTAAATGAGAAGAAGCTATCCAAATTTCTTTTTTATTTTTTAGACCAAATTGTTTTACTAATTCTTTTTCTTTTTCAATTCTGTCTTTTTGCCATGGGTGGCTGGGCGTAGAGTATTTCTTTTTTGATTTTCTTGGATCTCCCATTTTATTTCTTACCTACCTTTTTCTTTGAAACACCTAGAGATTTTCCTTTTCTAAAGTGTGCTCTAGTTCTTTGTCCTCTTACAGGAAGACCTGCTTGATGTCTCATTCCTCTACGTGATTTTATTTTCTTTAATCTCCTTATGTCAAATTCTTTTCTTAATTTTAAATCAGAACCAGTTAGGTGATTGCTTTTGAAAGTATCATAATCTTTTTGTCTGTTTAACATCCAAGAAGGGAATTCTTTTGGATCTCTTATTGTTTCTTCTATTTCTTTGACTTGGCTTTCTGAAAGATAACCAACTTTTTGTTTTTTATTTAAATTTAATGTGTTACATAAAGCACTAGCAAATGAGAACCCAACACCTTTTATTTTTTGTAGGGCCATAAGGGTTTGTTTGTTTCCATCTAAATCTACATTTACTACCCTTAACATGAGTTTTAATTTTTTATCTTCCATTTTATTTAGAATTCTTGGATTTTTATTTATTTAAATAGTTTTGGTTATGAGGTGAAAATATTATATCTGTCTTCTTCATTCAATTCTACGAGTATTCTTTTAATTATTACCTTTTCTGGGTCAGGTATTAGCTTTACTCTTTTTTTTATGTCTTCGAATGACTTAAAAGGTTCTTCTCTTTTATCTATAATCTCTTTAACGTGTTTTTTCCCTATTCCTGGAAGAAGTTCTAATTGGTGTCTTCTTATATTGATTGGTTGTGCTTTGTTAAAGAAATCTATAAATCTTTTTTCATGTTTTTTAACTAATTCTTTTATAACGTGCTCTAACTCCATTTTTGCAGTTTCAGTTAATTTATCCATAGGGATTTTTCCAGTTATATGGTGAATTTTATCCCTTTTACCTTCTCCTATATAAATTTCTTCATAAGGTTGTAAGAACTGACCTTTTTTTGGAACTAATTCTAGGAGAATAAAATAATTAATGCCTATAGCTTGAGCTATTGGAGTCTTCATATGCATAGGCCTTGTATCCTGAGGGTATCCATGCGGAAGGAAATCTAAAATAATTACGTGTTCTTCTTTTTGTTTCATTTTTTTTGTTTTTAAACATGTTTCTTCACTGTTTCAACGATTTTTTGTAATTCTTCTTGTTTTAATGTTAAGTTTTCGTTAGATAATACTATTTTTAGACTGTCTAAGTCTATTGGTTGTAAGTCAATTATCTTCTTTATTTGTTTTGATTTTAATCTTTGAAATTTTAATGCATTTAACTCTTTTTCTAAGTCTTTTGGCTTTTTAAGCTTTACTTTTGTGATTATGTTTAGGTATTCTTCAGCTTTATTTGTTCTAAAGCTTAATTCTTTATCTCTTTTTTTAACTTCACTAAGTTTTTCCTTTATTTCGTGTAAAGCTAAAGGTTCTTCCTGCAATATTTCTATTTTTGACATTTTTTTAAGTGTGTTGGGTGTGTTATTATTTGTTTTGTTTTATTATGGTCTTTTATCTTTATATAATAGCATGATCCTTGTTTTTTAGTTACTTCTCCTGTTTTTCCGTGTAATCTTAAAGGAGGTAATGCTTTTTGAATTGCTGAATTAGCCATTATTGTTGCTTTTTCTCCTATTTTGAAAGTTTGAAAAAACTTACTTAAGGAAAGCTTCCCTCTTTCTCTTATGTTTCTTTTTAATTTGTGCCTAGATTTTCTTCTTAGACCGCCTATTCTTTTTACCATAGAAAGTAGAGGTTATGTTGTTTTATAAAGCTTTTTATTTAAGTTTTTTGAATGCTTTATTTATTGCATAGAATATGTTTTCGTCTGATTCTTTAGAGGTTTTTATTTTATCTTTTAAGGTTAATTTTATATCTATTTCTTTATTATTTAGTTCTATTTTTATATTTTTGAAGTTTTTATCTGTAATTTCTTTAGTTAGGTTGCCTATTAATTTCTTTATTACAATTAATTTTCCATGTTCTATGTCGTCGAAATTTATTAATTCTATGTTACCGCCTAGTTCCATGTTGGTCTTTTGAAGGTTTTTTGGTTTATAAATGTTTTTGTTTAATTATTTTAGAGTGGTTACAGAAACGAAAGGTTTATAAATAATGGTATATTGTGTTTTTTAATGAAATTTAATGGAGAAATATAAAAATGAATAAATATTTAAGATATGGTAGAGATTTAGGTTTAGGAGTTTTGACAGCTTTTACAGTAGGTTGTGCATCAAAAGGAACGCCAGTTCAGCCTATAGATTCTACACCTGCTTATGAACCTAAGTTAGAGCAGTTAATTGAGAATGCAAAGACTATTGGTGCGAATGAAGGTTATGAAGCTGAAAATGTGGGAAGAGTTTATAAGAGTGATAATGAGACTTTTATTTATAGTAAGGGAGATTTATATGTTTTACTAGGGAAGAACAATGATGTTCATAGTAATAATGAAAATCCTACACTAATCTATGCACCTGGTGATAGTAATGAAGTGAATACTAAAGCTGAAGACATTGCTTATATAGGAAACGAAAGTAATAAAGTAAGAGTTAATATGCCAGAAGAAGAGATTGTTCAGGCATTTATCCAGGCTATTACTCAACCAGATAGTTTAGCAGGTCAATCAGATAGTACAGAAACTGCTATTCAAGATGAAACAAAGTAAGAATGAAATATTCCACTAAATTAGGACTTATTGGAACTACTTTACTTTCTTTTTTTACTAGTTTTGCTTATGCAGGTGTTAATAAAGATAAATTATACACCGAAGGTACACAAAAACAGCACAATGTTGTTGTTATTCCAGAAGTTGAAGTGAAAAAGGATGGTGTAGACTTTGATCTCGGTGTCTCAGAGAGGTTAGAGAGTCTTGTTTTAGAGCCTGATGAATGTATGAATTTTGAAACCAAGGAAACAGTTTTTGGAAATGGAGCTGAGAAGGAATTAAGTGCAGATGAGAAGAAAGAACTTAGTAACTTGCCTGTAGAATATTATCTTTTAAGATTTAATGGGGATGAGCCTTCTAAAGAAGTGATAAAAATTGGAAAGGATTATGAAATTTGTTATGACGAATTAGAGCCTGGTAGATATAAACTAATAGGTGGAGCTAGTCATGATGGACAACAAGTTGCAAGTGTTGTAGGTGATTTTTTTGTTGTTGATAAAAGAAGTGAAGAGTCGGAGAATGTTGTAATTAAAGATAAAAAGAGAGAAGAAAATAGTTTTTATATATTTAATGAAACAGGAAGCGGTGATACTTATATTGTAACTTCTGATGGAGCTAAATTATTAAATATTACAACGGAAAGGGTGAAAAAGGAAGAAATTAAAGAAGAAACGATACAAGAAAAGGAAGAGGAAGATTCCATTAAAAAAATTAAAACAAGAATATCAGCAGGGTATGTTCCTGGAGATCAGTTTGCTACTTTAGACTTTGTTTATAATATTTCAGAAAATTTTGGTTTAGGGACAGGATATGGCAGAAGTTTTGCTGATTTTAGTTCAGATATTTCAACTATTGTAGGAGATGATAATCCTGAAGGCGGGCATAGTGAATGGTATACTAATAGAGAAACTAAATCTATTGAAGAAGTTCATGTTAATGCTTCATTAAATAAAAGTAATTTTACACTTACAGGAAAACTAGGATATGTTTCTGAGAGAGTTTCTGAGACAGAAGGGGTTAAACAGATTGATAAGACTGGGAATACTATAGGATATGACGAAAATCCTTCTGAAGATGTTACTAATTCTAGTACATTATATGGGTTAGAAGCTGGTTTGAATTTTGGTAAATTTTACATTGGAGGTTTTTGGACTAGTGACGATATTAAAGGTAATAATTATGGTGTAAATGTAGGAGTTAATTTAGTAGAAATTATAAAGGAAGATGATAAAGAATAAATTAAAGTTATTGGTATTGTTTTTATTTGTATTTAGTTTAATTAATGTGGTTCCTGTTTCTGCAGCTATTGTAACTACTAGTTATTGGGTTGATAATGGTGGAACAAGTGTTACAATTACTGAAGGTGAATCTGCTGAGCTTTTTGTATGGATAAGTACTACAAAAGACGGAATAGAATATGAAATAAATTTATTAGATAATAATTATGATTTAGTTAGTGTTATAGCTTCTGATAGTTTTAATGGAAAAGAGTATTGGAATTATTTTACAATAACAGAAAGTGATTATGGTGAGGAAGGAAATTATATTATTAGGGTTATTGGAGAAGATGGTTCTTATTCTGATTATGAGGACTTAAGCTTAACTGTTAACCCTTCTGGAGAACCACCTGAAGAGCAAAATAATGCTCCTGAGTTGGATTCTATAGGATCTAAATCTGTTGATGAAGGAAATAAATTAACTATTCCAATTAGTGCTAGTGATGCTGATGGTGATTGTTTAAGTTTTTCAATATTAGGAAACCCTTATGGGGCTAGTTTTGTAGACAATGGAGATGGAACTGCTGATTTTTCGTGGCAAACAGATTATTCTGATGCTGGAACTTACTATGTAACTTTTACTGTTAGTGATGGCAATTTAGATGCTTATGAAGTTGTTAAGATTACTGTTAATGATGTTCCACAAGATAATGGGGATGAAAATACTGCTCCTGAATTAAAGGAGATTGGAAATAAAGAAACTGTTGAAGGTGCTAAATTATCTTTTACAGTTAGTGCTAGTGATGAAGATGGAGATGAGCTAAGTTTTAGTGCTAGTGGATTGCCTTCTGGAGCTAGTTTTACAAGCGGTGGATATTTTTCATGGCAAACAGATTATTCTGATGCTGGATATTATTATATAACTTTTACTGTTAGTGATGGTGAATTAGAAGATTCTGAAACAATTAAGATTACTGTTAAGAATACAGAAGAAATACCTGACCCTTATGTGGAAGATGGTGACGATGGAGATGGAAATAATGCTCCTGTAATTTATAGTATAGGGTATTTATATGGTGAAGAAGATCGTGAATTTTATTATAATGTTGATGCATATGATGTTGATGGAGATAGTTTAAGTTTTTCAGATGACACTAGTTTATTTGATATTGATTCTTCAACTGGAGAAATAAGATTTACTCCTGATTGGAGAGATGTTGGAACTTATGAGATAACAATTACTGTTTCAGATGGCAAGGGTGGTTATGATACTGAACAATTTACTTTAAGAATTCATGCTGATTATCATTATGTCTGGGATGATGATGAAGACAACTATTATTATTATGACGAAGACGATGGTGGAGATAACTATTATTACTATGATGAAGATGATAGTTTTATTTATTATAATGATGGAAAACCTTTTGTTAGTGGTGTTGAAGAAACAGATTATAATTGGGGCTGGATTTCCTTAATTGCCTTTATAATTGTTGTTCTAGGTGTTATCGCAATCTATGGTTATTATAAAAACTGTTGCAAGAAAAGAAAAAGAGTTGTTAAAGCAAAACCATCAGAAGAAAGTGATCTTCCTCAATCTTATTATTAGATTCTTTTGATCATATATGGTCCTTGTTTTTTGTAATTTAATTTTTTGAAATATTCTCTAACCCCTATTCCAGAGATTACTACCATTTTATTCTTTTTATTTGATTTTGCTATTCTTTCTGCTGTTTTAAGAAGTTTTTTTCCTATTCCTTTGTGTTGGATTGAATCTTTTGAAGTTTGTTTTAATGGAATGGATGAAGAGTAAACATGTATCTCTCTAATTATGGCTGAGTCTTTTGTTATTTCTTTTCTTAATTGTTGTGAAGGAAATCTTAGCCTACAATAACCAAATAGAGCTTGTTTGTTTTCAGCTGAGATAAAGAATTCATCTCCGTCTGAGGCTTTATAGTGAGAGATTGTTATATGGTGGTTTTTATCTTTTAAGTCTTTAATATGACCTATTTCTCTACATCTAATGCATCTGCAGTTTGTGTTTTTAATATATTGTCTTAGGTTTGTTACTAATACTCCTGCTTCTATATGTTTTGATGGAATATCTCTTTGAATTCTTTGTATTCTTGTGTATTCAGGTATTAAAGGTTTAATTTTTGAGATTAGGTGGATTGCTCTTTTTGTTGTTAAAGGTTTGAATTTTTTATCTTTGTAAAGTTCTGTTCCTTTTGCAAGTAAGCAAGGATATAATTTTAGCATGTCTGGTTTGTAGTCTTTGAATAATATTTTTATTCCTTGATAGTCTTTTTTTTCTGGTGTTAATGGAAGTCCAAGCATATAGTGGGTTGATATCTTGAAACCTAAATTTCTTAAGGTTTTAATTGATTCTTTAGAATCTTTGGTTGTGTGTCCTCTTTTTACTTTTTTTAATACGTCGTCATATACAGATTGTATCCCTAGTTCAACTCTTGTTGCTCCTAATCTTAACATTTGGTTTCCATGGGCTAGTTTTCCATAGTCTGGTCTTGTTTCTATACAGATAGCTATTGCTCTTATGTTAGAAGTTTCATTTCTTAGTTGTTCTTTTTTTAAGTTTGAAGTTTTTTTTAGTTTTAAGATTTTACCTTGTATTGATTTTGTTCTTTTTATGTTGTTTTTATCTCCTGGAAGTTCAAAGAAGGTTTTGAATTTTTCTAGATTGAATTTGTTGTTTTTATAGAATAGATCTGAGAAGTCGTTTAGTGCTTTTAAGGCGAATGTTATGAAACTATCTTGATATTCTATTGTTCTTGCTGGGAATGTTCCTCCCATTATGATTAATTCTATTTTTTCTATTGTTTGGTTTAATAGAGTGTATTGTTCTAATCTGTTGAAAACTTGAAGGTAAGGGTCGTAATTGTTTCTTATTGCTCTCATTGTTGCTGGTTCTCTTCCTGTGTATGATTGAGGTGTTGTACCGAAAGTTGAGTTTGGTCCTCCAGGACAATAAGTGCATTTTCCATGTGGACATTTTGCTGGAGAAGTCATAATAGCTAAAGGAGCTACTCCTGAAATTGTTCTTACTGGTTTTGTTTTTATTGTATTTTTGTATTTTTCTTTTTGTTTAGAAGTTAAATGGTGGATTATTTCTATGTTTGTTGGGATTTTTTTTAGTTTGTATTTTTTTGCTAGTTTTGATTTAATAGAGTTTAATTTATGTTGAGAAGTGTTATTGTTTATGTTTTCTAGTAGTTCTTTTATGTAGGATTTCATTATTATTTTTGATAGAGTTCGTCGTATTCTTTTTTTAGAGGTGCGACATGTGTTTCATATCCTTTTGCAGCTCTTTCTGTATCTTCTTCTCTTGTTGAGAGTAGTTCTTCTCTGTATTCGAATCTAAAATTTCTTTCTGCTTCTTCTAGTCTTGATTTAATGTCTGATTTCATAGGGTTTTTTTTAGGTTTTGGGTGTTTAAAAAGGTTATCAAAACCTCTAAAAAAGTAGAGGTTTTCCTTTATTTGGTAAAAATGGTAGATTATTCGTCAAAATTAAGAAGGGAAGGGGATTGTGGAATACCTATAGAACCTGAGAGTGTAAGGCCACCCTCTAGATTAAAGAAAACTCTTTCCCTAGCATTAATATTAATTGGCGGATACGTGACACTGACTTCCTATTCAAGTAAAACAGGTACTGGAAATGTTTTAGGGAATGTATTTAATGCGTTAGATGTAGGAAACTCCGCTATTTCTTCTGTTGACGTAGAAAATAATTGGATGATGTCAACCTACGAGATAGAACTTGAGAGAATTAGAGAGATCGAGGAAGGTCATAAAACCAGACAGGCGATGAGGTACTCTATTAGAGATATTGTTCCAAAGGGTCGTCCGTCTCCTGGAGATTATTTATATGCTGAAAGTGATACTGGAGGATATGAAAAAAGATGGCCTTTAAAAGATGGTGGCATGTTTGGTGCAGGAACTGATTATGCTGTGAGAACCTACTTTAAAAATATTCTTCTTCCTTTTATTGACTTAAATATGGGATGGGATGTGGCAGAACTTGTTGAGGATACTGAAGAGATATTACGTGAAGATTAAAGTTTTTTATAAAATTTTATAGTGTTTTTAGAGGTTTTGACGTGTTTAAAATGGTTGGGAGAGGTAAATTTTATTAAATTTAAAAAATTATTTAAATCAGTATCTTAATATAGATAACAAAAATGTCACGAATATCTCTGCGAAAAAAAGCTAATAAAGCCTCGGTTTTTAGATCTAGAACATTAGTTTGTGTTGTTGAAAAACCTAAACTCGTCAATAATTTGATGGGGATCGTTAGGACAGCTGAAACATTGGGTGTAGGCAAGTTATATTTAATTGATGACGATAGATTGAAACTTCCAAAGGATTGGCAAAAGATGCGTGAAGATCCTAAATTACTTAATTTAAGTTCTTCTGGAATTAAATGGCTTTTTGTGAAAAGGTTTTCTTCAACAGCTGAATGCTTGCAGCACTTGGCTAAAAATAAGTTTACAAATGTAGGGACCTCTCCGCATCCATTAGGTAAAAAGAACGTCCCTCTTTCTAAAGGGAAGTATACACAACCTTATTTGGCTGTATGGTTTGGTAATGAGACACGAGGGTTGTCACAAGAAGCATTAGAATCTTGTGATTTCTGTATTCAAATCCCTATGTATGGGATCATTGAAAGTATGAATCTGAGTTCTTCTGCCTCAATAGTTCTCAACTACATTGTGGAAAAAAGGCATACTTTTTCTAGAAGAAAACTTTCTAAAAAAGAATAAACCTAAAAGACTAGAAATCAAAAAATATCTTATATTTTATTTATTCAATCTCTAAAGCTTCCATTATTTTGTCAAGTTTTTCATTAATTATATCTAAATCTCTATTAGAACTAGATTTATCTTTGTTTGAAAAACAATCGCTACAATAGACAGGCTTGCTCGAGGTTGGTTTGAAAGGAACTTCACACTTATCCCCACAAGCAGAACAAGTAACTTTAGTCATCTCAATATCACGTCTAGGTCTGCTACGATTGTTAGATCCTCTATCGAAATCTCTTCTTCCTCTAGAATTTCTTCTTTTGGTATCTCTTCTTGGAGAATCTTCTTTAAAGTCTCTATTTCTTGAACGTTCAGCTCTTGCCATGGTTATTTTAGGAATAGAGGTAGTATATAAGGGTATTTAATTGGTGGGTTTTTGGCTTAAGCTGGTTTTTTGAAAAAGAATTACTTATTGTTAATAATAATCATTTCTGGAATTGCTGCATAAAATGCTAATAAAAAGCTTTCATAGTCCAATAAATGTTCTTTTGCATCACTTGGATCCAAAACCTTGAATCCTTTTTTATTATATCCTTTAATAATAACTTTATGATGCATATTGAGACTGATCCTAATTCCGAGCATTGCAGGTTTAACCTCCACAATAGCAAAATGGTTTTTATCAATTATTTTTTTTATTTTATTAATATTTAATTTATCAATAGTTATTTTGCCCTTTAAATTCAAAAATTCGATAGCCTTGTCAACATAATATTTTCCAAAATCGAAATTATTCTTTGATTTTTCTTTAAGTGAATCTTTTAATGTGTCTTTTTTATTCCCATTCACAATTATTGGATGATATCCTATATACTCCACATCAAATCCAAATTTAAGTGCGACAACACCCAAGGTAAGCATAGGATTTAACATTCTATACTTGGTTCCAAAATAAGCATTCTTTTCCCAAATATCTTTTTCAGAAAAATTATTTCCATAATGATTAAAAATGCTTCTTAGACAAGCAACCCCACAAGATTTGTCTGTTTCTTGTTTGAAAATTTCCATAAATTGTTAAAAAGGGTTTTGTTTATTAAGTTTACTAATTAAATTACTTTCTGGAAGATAACACAAACTTTAAAAAAGAGTGAATCTTAAAAGCTATATGAAAAAAAAGAAAGAGGAGTTTTTAGGGAATCTCTGGAAGAATAAGAAAAAGATTTTTTGGGGTGTGGTTACTGTTTATATTGCTTTTATTTTCATAACTGCTATTATTCAAAGTGTTGCTTTTGCTTTAGATTCTAAGCTTGTTTTTATTCCTTTAGAAGGTATGATTATGATTGATGGTGAAACAGATATGTTTAGTTCTGGAGTAAGTTCTAGTTCTGTTGTTGAGATGATTGAGCAGGCTGCTGAAGATGAGACTGTGAAAGCTATTGTTATTGAGATAAATAGTCCTGGCGGTACTGTAGTTGCTTCTAAAGAGATAGCAGATGCTTTGGCTGAGGTTGAGAAGCCAACTATTGCCTTAATAAGAGAGGTTGGTGCTTCTGGAGCTTATTGGGTTGCTAGTGCTGCTGATATGATTTTTGTTGATGATTTAAGTATTACTGGAAGTGTTGGTGTGGTTAGTTCTTATTTGCAGTTCAGTAATTTTTTGGATGATTATAATATCACTTATGAGGAAATGTCGGCAGGTTATTATAAAGAAGCAGGAAGTATGTTTAGGGAGCTTAGTGAAGATGAAAGAGTATATTTACAGGAGAAAATAGATGGAATTTATGAATTTTTTGTTGGTGAGGTTGCTTTTAATAGAAATATAAGCTATGAAAGTGCTTTAGAATTAGCTGATGGTAAGTTTTATTTGGGTTATGAGGCTTTAGAGGTTGGTTTGGTTGATTCTATTGGAAATAAAAAAGATGTTGTTAGTTATGTTGAAGGATTAACTGGTTATGAAGATTTATTAGAAGTTGTTTATTCTCCTAACAAGGGTTTTTTTGAGAGTTTGTTTGGTGTTATGGGCGATATGAGTTACGGAGTTGGAAGAGGGATTGGAAGTTATTTGTATGCTCAGGATGATTTTGAGATAAAGGTTATGTAGATGGAAAGGCTTTATGTTAAGATTTATGGTAAGGTTCAAGGTGTTTATTTTAGAGATAATGTTAAAGATAAAGCTGATAAATTAGAAGTTAAAGGTTTTGTTAAGAATGTTGATGATCATGTAGAAGCTGTTTTTGAAGGTGAAGATTTAGATGAAGTGATTAAGTTTTGTAAAAAAGGTCCTTTAGGTGCTAGAGTAGATAAAATAGAAGTTAAAGAAGAAAAATATAAAGGAGAATTTAGAGATTTTGAGGTAAGATATTGAAAAGAATTTTATAAAGGAGAGAAGGAAAATGAAGAAAAGATTAAAAGAAGATACAATGGAATTATCCGAAGAAACTAAAAAGAATATAAAACAAGCTGAAAAAGAAATTAAAGAAGGGAAAACAGTGTCACATGCTGAAGTTAAAAAGAAATTAGGATTATAAAAAATTTTAATTCTTTTTATTTATCTATTTCTTCTATTTGGGGATGTTTATATACTAACTATAAAGTAGTAAATAAACGAAAGGTTTATAAATGAGTACCTCTTATAAAAAACAGGAGGAAGTAAATATGAGAGGAATATCAAAATTGACAAGATACCTAAAGTATGCACAAGAACAAGAAGATAATACGGCAGAAGAGTTAACTCAGGCAATTGAAGCTTGGGATGAAAAAAATCTACCTGAAAAAGTGTTGTGTAGCTATGCTAGCGTTCTCACAGGAGATTATACCGAAATTCGGGCTGCTGCTGCAAAAAGTATACTTGAGAACAGAAAAAAATCCTAAAGGGTTTAGTTCAGAAATTATGATCTTTTTTATTTTTTATTAGTTCTAAATATAAGTAAACATGTTTCCATTAAATTAATAAACATAAGGTTCTTTTTAACTTGCATGGAAGAATTTAAAGAAGTTGATCAAAAATCATATGTAAAAACCTTAAAGTGGATTGTTAATGTATTGAAAAGAAAAAGAATACAATTCAATATTCTCGGAGGATTAGCTGCATATGCACATGGCTCAAAAAGAATGTTAGTAGATATTGATTTATCTATGAAAAATGAAGATTTCCAAAAGCTTCTTCCAGAAGTAAAAGAATATGTTGTTGAACCACCTCATGTTTCAAAATCAGAAAATTGGGAATGTTATTATATGGAACTAGAAAAAGATGGAATTACTATTGAAATCGGTGGAGATAAAGGATGTAAGTTTCTTGATTCAAAAACAGGACAATGGCAAACTCTTGGAGACGAGTTGTCAAAATCTACAATCAAAAAAATATTCGGCCTAGAACTCCCAATCATTTCTAAAAAAGAACTCGTTGAATATAAAAGAAAATTAATGAGAGATGTTGATAAGATCGATTTAAAAAATTTAGGAAAAGTATAATTTTAAATTTTAATTCTTTTTATTATTTCTTTCCTAGAGCATTTAGAACAAAGATTCCCACCAAATGGTCTTTGTGGTCTTTTTTTAGTTTTTGCTAGGTTTTTGAATTTTGAAGCAATTAACCTTGGTATTCCGTGTAGTGGTTTTTTACAACTAGCACATTTTGCAATTTTTGGTTTTCTTGGTTTGTAATGGATCTTATTTTTTCCTCCAGGTGTTTTTACGTGGATTCTCCTTAATGATCTTGATTTATGTTTTCCTGCTGGCATTTTTTTATTCCTCCTATTAGTGTACTTTTAAAATTTTTCTTAGTGTCATACTAAATACAATTGAAAAGATGATGTATGTCCATATCCATGATAATCCTAGGAAGACATCTCCTAGATCTGTGTAAGTTGCTCTTAACCAAGAGAAAACTACAAGTAAAGGTAAAAGTGTTATCAACATTGGTTTAAATGTCATTTTCATTTGCTCCATTGATTTCTGCATTGATTTCTTTTGAAGCTCCATCATTTTCTTTGGATCGTCTTTGAATTCTTTCATTTCTTTTCTCATTTCTTTCATTTCTTGTTTTAAGCTTTTTAGAACTTCTTGGTCTGTAAAGTATTTGTAAGCTACTGTAATTAATAATGTTAATATAAAAGAAATTAAGATAATCCCTCCCACTGGAGAAGACTCTATTACTGAGCCGAAGATTGCGTTAAAAAATGAATCTAACATTTTATGATTTAAAGAAAAGGGTAGTTTTTAAAGGTTTTGGATTTTATTTTTCCCAAGACTCTAACTCTTCTTTGTGTTTAGACTTTATATGGGCCTCTATATTCTTTGTATGTTTATGACAATAAGGACAGCTTCCTTCTGTGCTTTTAGGAATTTGCTTAGGAAGATCTGTTCTTTTTTGATGTTTTATTCCCATTTTATAGATTTTAAGATTTTTTAGTTTTTATAGTTTTCGACATTCAATTAAATTATCTTTTATTTCAAATTTGACTGGAAGGAACTGTTCAATCACCTGGCAATTAGTTTTTATGTGGTTTGTTATTTTAGATGTTTTTATTTTTCCTTTTGATGTTAAGGCTAAGTAAGGTAATAATTGGTCTGCTGTTCTGCTATCTATAACAGAGTTTTCATACTCAAAAATTAAATTATTGCATGCTTCTTCTGCTACTTGTTCTGAACTTTTTCTTATTTCTCCTAAGCTGTTTCCTGATATTATTGAATTTTGTGTTTTTATCCAAATTTGTAAACCTGAACCTGCGCAAATAGAATTTACGTATTTAGTTTCTATTTTTGGTTTTAAGCTGAAATGTTTTTGGATTAATTCGTTAGCTTTTTTTGTTTGTCTTTCTGCTACTTTTTTGTTTTTTAAAATTGAAGAAGCTACTGAAATTCCTTTTATTTCTTTTATCTCTCCTTTTTCTAATAGTTCTATTGATTTTAAGTTTGTTTTTTCTGTAAAAATTTCAAGTAGAGCGCCACCTTTAGGAAAGAATCCATGTTTTTTTATGTTTATTTTGAAGTTATAATTCATTTCATTTAAGAAGAATTTTAAAACGTTTTCTAGATGATGGACTGGTGGAGCCCATTTTCCATAAGTTGCGCCGCCTTTGATAGTTATATCTAAATCTGAATTTGTCCCTATGACTAGTAAGGGTTGTAAAACCAGATTTATAGAACCTGCTGTGAATATTTCTATATTTATTTTTGTTTTTTTAATTGATTTTGGGATAAAAGTTAGGTTTTTTGATTTTAGGTATGCTCCTTTGATTTCTGCATTACAAATTTCTTGGATTGCTTTCATACATTCTAAATGTTGTACTTTTACACCTGGTTTTTGTCTTTTTGCTCTTATATTTGTTATTTTAAATGGTTTTTTTGTTAAAACGGATAAAGCCAAGGCTGTTCTTAATATTTGTCCTCCTGCTTCTGAACCATTTATTTGTATCATAAGTAAATTATAATAAAAGAATATTTAAAGCTTTATGCTTCTGCTTTAACTGGCTCTTCTTGTAACATAATTAGTTTTTTTTGTAGTTCTTTTATTTCTTTTGTAGAATCTGCTTCTTTTAGAATTCTGTTACATTCCGGGCATTGGAAGTTGTTAGCTAATGCTTCTTCCATTGGAAGTTTTTTACATTTTCTTGGGCAAACATAAAAGTTTCTTGATTCTTCTTCTTGTATTTGTTGTTTTATAGATATTATTCTATTTTGTTTTAGTGAGTCATATAATGAATTTGCATGTGAAAAGTTAAATGTGTAGTAATATACATACCAACCTTTTTTCTTATCTTTTTTTCTTGTTGAAAAAATTAGATTATGTTTTTGTAATTTGTATAGAATGTTTCTTACTTGATTTATAGTTAAACCTAATTGTTCTGCTATTTTGAATTCAGAAACATTTTCTTTTCCTTCTATGATAAGCTCTGCTATTGGTAAAGATTCTTCACCAATTACATTAATTAGTAGTTCTTCTATTTTTTTCTGCAAATCTTCCATTATTTTCCCCTTTTAAGCTGTTTTAATTAGGAATTAAGGGTTTAAAAAGCTTTTGATATTGGGTTAAATTGATTATCTTATAGTGGTGAGAAATATTTAAGAAGAGTGTTATAAATAACTCTGTTATAAAGGAGGTAGATAGTATGTGGCCGTTTAAAAAAAAGCAAAGTTTTCCTGATATTTCTAAAGAGTTTTCTGTTAAGAAAAGGATATCAAATTTAGATGTACCAGTATATAAAAAAGAACCGATTTTAAGTGATCTTGCTAAAAAACAAGATATGAATATTCCTAAAAGAGCGAAATCACCAACTATGCCTAAAAAGTTTGATTATTTGAAAAAAGATGTTTTGCTGCCAAAAGTAGAGATGCCAAAACTTATGCCTATGGAAAAGGAAGAAAGACATATGGCTGTTGAAAAGAAAGAAGGACATATGTTTGTTGAAATTGAAGATTATAAGGTTGTTTTAGCTAAAGTAGATATGATTAAAAATAAGATTCAAGATGCTGAGAAAATAATGGATGAGTTAACTAAGATAAGAGTTAGAGAAGAAAAAGAGCTAGATAACTGGCATAAGGATCTGAATAACATTAAAGATAAACTTATGGAGATTGATAATAAATTATTTAAGGTTTAATAATGGCTAAAACTAAAGAAAGTGCCTTGAGAATAAGGTTGGAGGAGCCTGAATATTTTAGAAAGGATATATTAGAGGGTGCTGAGTTTACTATTTTTAATCTAAAAAGTTTTGATAATCTTAAGGTTTTAAAGGGAATAAAACATGAATTAACTGATAAACTCATGCTTGTTTTGAAAGATATACATAAAGATTTGAATAAAGTGAAAAGAGATATGCCTAAATTAGATTTTTCAGAGGGAAGGGTTGATGTTAGCAAAGATCATAGATTTGTTAGTGGTGTTGATAAAGAATTAGATGAAATTAGAAATAGGTTGGATAATTTAAAAGTATAAACTAAGAAATATATATTTTAGTTCAATAATATTTATATATTAAATATGATTTAATAAAAATAGATTTAATTAAGATTTGAATTGGGCACTCAAATCTCGGGCTTAAACTTTTTCCTTGTATCAATTTGATTGAGCTTAGCTTTTACCGGGCAGATAAAAACTATTTCTAAGGAAAGTATGGATGTACTATAATATAAAGACTGTTGTAGTCTAGAATATACTTTTTAATAAGATAAAGGGGGAAGATAAAAAAATGGATTTTATAATACAAGATGCGTTAAAAACAACACAAGAATTAAATCATGATAACTTAGTAGTGGGACAAGCAAATATCAAAGTCATTGGTTGTGGTGGCGGTGGATCTAATATGGTAAACTGGCTCTATAACAAAGGTGTTCAAGGAGCAGAGGTTATTGCTACTAATACAGATAAACAACACCTTGATATAATTTCTTCAGATAAAAAAATATTAATGGGAAAAGATCTTACCAGGGGTCTTGGTTGCGGAGGATATCCTAATAAAGGTATGGAAGCTGCTAAAGAGAGTTTACAGGCTTTAAAGGATGTTACTAAAGATACTGATATGGTGTTTATATGTGCTGGAATGGGCGGAGGAACAGGAACAGGTGCAGCCCCTATAATAGCTCAACTAGCAAAACAGTCAGGTGCTATTGTAATTGGTACTGTTACAATGCCTTTTCAAATAGAAAGAGCAAGAATAGATAAAGCTGAATTTGGTTTGCAACAATTAAGGCAGGTTTCTGATACTGTAATTGTTATAGACAATAATAGGTTGGTTAATATTGCTGGAAATTTACCTATAAAACAAGCATTTGCAGTAGCTAATGAGTTAATTAGCACTATGATCAAAGGAATAGTAGAAATAATCGCGATTCCTTCGTTGGTTAATTTAGATTATGCTGATGTTAAAGCAATTATGTCTGATGGTGGTGTAAGTGTTATTGGTATTGGTGAATCTGATAGTGAGAGAAAAGTTGAAGAAGCTATTAGGCGTGCTCTAAATAACCCTTTATTAGATGTGACCTATGAAGGTGCAACTGGCGCATTAATCCATATAACCGGAGGAGAAGATCTTCTTTTGGATGAAGTCAATCACATAGGTAACACAGTTACACAAGCTCTTGACCAAGATGCAAATGTAATTTGGGGCGCTAGAGTAGAAAAAGAGATGGCTGGAAAAGTAAGAGTAATGACAATTATAACAGGAGTAAAATCTCCTTATATTTTAGGGAAGATAGACCATACACAACCTTCGCCTGAAGCAGTTGGTTTAACAAGAGAGTTAGGAATAGATATGCTCAAATAAGTGGGTTAGTTTTCTTTATTTCCTTTTAACCCCCCTTAAAAGCTTTAAACCCACTTATGAACTTTTTTGCTGGTGGCCTAAAAACCATTAGCTTTTTTTTATTTTTTGATATGACTTTATTAATTGCTTTCATTAAACTATATTAAAATGGATAATAAACAAAAAGGATTAATTTTTATAGTATTCTCTTCAATTCTATTAAGTCTTTCTTACATCTTTTTCACAATCTTATTAAGAAAAGAATCAATTTCTAATGTTTTGTTTTATTGGTTTTTGTCTGCATTTATCTTTTCTCTTATTTTCAGTTTGAAGGAGAAACATAAAGTTTTAAGCGAAATTAAAGGTAAATTTTCTCTGTTAATCTTTCTTGGATTAGCTGAGGGGCTGGCTTCAATTTTTTTCCTAACAGGATTAAAAAACATCGGTCCTGTTTTGACGTCATTTATTACTCAGTTCGTCTTTGTATTTGTTTTAATATATTCATTAATATTATTAAAAGAGAAATTCAATCTTCCTGAGTTTTTAGGGATAATTTTTGCGATTATTGGAGTTTTTATAATTAATTGGAATCAAGGAATCTCTTTTGTAAAAGGAACATTTTTGGTTTTGGTTGCTTCTTTCTTCTTTGCTACTTCTTCGTTTATAGCTAAAAAATATATCAAAAATATCTCTCCTAAAACAATTAATCTTGTTAGATTATCTTTCATTGCACTTTTTGGATTATTATATTCGTTTTTTCAAGGAATTACTTTAACTTTAGAAGTAGCAAACATACCTCTATTGATAATAGGGTCTTTTTTGTGTGCATTTTTAGGTTTTGAACTATTCTATAATTCTTTAAAATATTTGAAATTGGGAACTTCTAATACAATAAGAGCATTGGCCCCTATTTTTACAATATTTTTTGCATTTATTGTTTTTTCAGAACTTCCTAACTTTATACAGATTATCGGAAGCTTTTTAATATTGGGAGGAGTTTTATTATTGATAAAATGGCAGAAAAGATAAAAACAATACTTTTTGATTTGGGAGGAGTTTACCTTAATAGAGGAATCTGGATATTTAGAGAGGATTATCTTATAAAAAATTTTGATGTTACAAACCAGCAAGTAATTGATGTTATGATTAAAAAATATTATAAACCTTACTTCTCAGGGAAAATGCCTGAGAAAGAATTCTGGGAAAAAAGCTTAAGCGAATTAAACATAAAGGCAAATTGGAAAGATTTAAGAAAAAAGTTGTTAGATTCTTTTGAACCACAGACAGGTATGCCTGAACTTGTTAAAAAATTAAGAGAAAGTTATAAAATTGGACTTTTGTCTGATCAAACAAGAGAATGGTGGCCGTACTTAGATGAGAAATATAAAATCTCAGGTAATTTTGATTTTACGATAATTTCATACAAAACAGGTTTTCATAAACCACAAACTGAAATATATGAAGTTGCCATAAAAGAAGCTGGATGTAAACCAAATGAAATTTTATTTACAGATGATTTGGAGCACAATCTAGCACCTGCAAAAGATTTAGGAATGAAAACACTTTTGTTTAAAAATCCAACCCAAATAAAAGAAGATTTGAAGAAGTTAGGAGTATAAATCAGAAAAATTTTGGCAAAGCCTTTTATCGTTTGTTAGGTGAAATTTAGAATTATTTTTCTTCTTTAGGATGTTCTTCATTTACTTCAATTTTAGGTTCTTCTTTTTTTGATTGGAAATGAGTATAATGGCATTTTCCACAGTATGATCTGTTTTTATGTTCTGCTAAGAAATAGCCTTCTCCGCATTTAGGACACATTTGTTTTTTTGTTAGTTTGTCTCCTTCTAATTTGTATTTTGTCCACACTTTTGATGGGACTTTGTTTTTTATTTGTTTTTTCTTTGCCATTTTTATTCTTTAGTTTCTTTTGGAGTTTCTTCTTTTGGAGCTTCAGCAGGTTTAGTTTCTTCCTTTTGTGTTTTTTCAGGTTTAACTTCTTGTTTAGAAGGTTCCTCTTTCTTTTCTTCAGGTTTAGGAGCTTCAGCAGGTTTTTCTTCTGGTTTCTTTTCTTCTTCTTTAGGATGATGTTTTTTAGGTTCTAAATTCAATAAAGTTTCTTTATCTTTGTAAATATGAACTATGATTTTTGATTGTGAAGAGCCGAATTTATTGTAAATATGCCTTATTGCTACTAAATCTTCTTTTGTTTTTTGTGATTCTGCTATTTTTTTGATTATTTCTTTTTTTGAGGGTGTAGCTTTTAAAGTGTGGTCTATTACAAATACTATTCTTTTTCTTTTTAGTAAAGGAGACTCTGATTGTTTTATTATTTCCATAAGAAATTAGTTGATATAGGTGTTTTATAAAGGTTACTATCTTTTAGGATTTTCTTCTTCGTTAGATTTATAAAGATGTATTTTATCTTGATTTTGCTTAGATTTAAGTAAAAATGCCAAAAGAAAAAATTATTTCAAAACTGAATTTATCGGATCTTATCAGAGGGTTTACTCTCGGGGCTGTTGTGGGCACTCTTTTTCCAGCAGAATTCTTTGGACTATCAGAAGAAGAAAAGTTCAAGTATCTTACTGCAAATATTGCTCTTACTGGCTTTGTAGTGGGAAGAATTGAAAAAAGGAAAGGGAGGGATCTAGTAGAAAAAACTGGTTGTTATGTTGCTGGTGGTGCAATTGGGCAAGCAGTAGGTTATATTATAAGAGAATATCTTATTTGAAAAATTCATTCCAATAGCTATTTAAATGTTAATTCTCTTTACGTTTCTTATGTATCCTTTAACACATTTTTTGGTTGGATTTTTA
>CAYFGV010000001.1:0-59517 GCA_964342845.1 Candidatus Woesearchaeota archaeon | reverse complement strand
GTCTATTATTGAAGTCTTGTACTGCAGTTACTAAATCTTGTTTTTCAAATTCTGGCCAAAGTTTATTTGGTAGAAATAAAATTTCTGAGTATGAGCTTTGCCAAAGTAAAAAACCACTTAATCTTCTTTCTGATGTCCTTATTATTAGATCTGGTTCTGATTGTAAATATAAATAGTTTTTGAATGTTTCTTCTGTTATGTCTTTTATTTTATTGTCTTTAAAATCTTGTGCTATTTTTTTTGTTGCATCTACTATTTCTGCTCTTCCGCCATAAGCCATGGCAAAGTTTACTTTGTAAGGTTTGTTGTTTTTTGTTTTTTCTTTTAGTTCTTTTATTCTTTCTTGTATCTCTTTTGGAAATAGTTTTATTCTTCCTATAAAATCTATTTTTATGTTTTTTAGTTCCTTTTCTGTTAATAGTTCTTTGAATGCTTTTTTGAAGAGATTCATTAAGTAGTCGAATTCTTTTTTTGGTCTGTTGAAATTTTCTATAGAAAATGTGTATAATGTTAATTCTTTTATGTCTAGATCTTTACACCAATTAAATAGTTTTTTTATTTTTTCGTATCCTAGTTCATGACCCTTGCTTGGCTGGAGCATTAGTTTTTTTGCGAATCTTCTGTTACCATCTAAAATAATTCCTAAATGATGTAAAACATTTGTTTGGGTCATTTTCTCTGATTTTTATGCTTTTAGTTTATTTAAATACTTTATGAAAAGATATTTAAAGGTTATTTTTTATTTTTAAGATATGGAAGAAGTTAATTTAAAGGAAATCGGCAAGGCTAAAGGAGCTGTGGTTGTTAGAGGGGGCAATGAGGAAACTAATAGAAAGATTGTTTCTAATCGAAAAGTAGATGTCTTAGTTGGAGCTGAGGTTGTTGGTAGGGATTTTATGTTTCAGAGAAATTCAGGGTTGAATCAAGTTTTATGTAAATTAGCTAAAGAAAATGATGTTGCTATTGGTTTTAGTTTTAAAGATTTATTAAACTCTAAGGATAAAGGAGCTTTATTGGGAAAAATGATGCAAAATGTTAGATTATGTAGGAAATATAAAGTCAGAATGTTTTTATTTGAAGCTGATAGGATGGTTTTTAAATCTTTTGGAAATGTGCTTGGAATGAATGGGAAAGAGGTAAAAAACTCTGTTTTTCGGGAAAGATTTAAATAGGAGTTTCTTTAGTATTAGTATATGTCTATTAAAATAAGTTTTATTAAACCAATGCTAGTTCTCAAAGTCAGGGAGACTTATAAAGCTCCATATCATAAAACGAGGTTTTTACATATTAAAAAAAAACATTTGAAGAATAAAAAAGAGTTTAAGTGTTTTTTAGAAAATTATACAAAGTTTTGGAGTTCTGGTGTGTATGAGATACAGTATAATGTTAAAGATAAGCTATATGCTACATTCATAAGATTGAGTGTTAAAGAAGGAATAGTAGAAGAATTATTGAATGAATCACCCTATTCTAAGGAAAAATATCCTTTGTGGGGTTATATGAAGTAATTATTCTAGAGTAGTTAATTCAGAAAGGTTTATAAAGGCGTGATTGTTCTATTCTTAATATGTCTAAAGAAAAAATTATAATTCCAAAGTATGCTGTGAATCCTGAATTAGGTATGGCTGAAGTTGATTGGCCTTTTTCTGAGCTAGGTTTGGCAATAGATAATTGTTTGAAGAATAATGGTTTAGAATTAAATGGAAAAGAAGTCAGCCCGATTGGATCTGATTTATTTTTGGTTAGATCTTACTATCCTTCTTTAGATTCAGTAAATAATGTTTTTTATCATCGTACTTTGGACGGACCAGAACATTATAAGAATAAACATACAGGAAGTGATTTTGTTTCTAATGAAATTACTTGGTTTCATGATCAACCATATTATCCTTTAGATTTACTTCTTGATAAGTATAAAGACGATAAATTAGGATCTCATTTTGTTCATATAACGTTAAAAGGTGTTATGGAAGCTCACTTAAGTAACTGTAATGAGGATAACTCAATTTATTTGGATGATAGTTGGTTTGATACACAAGATTTTTGTGATCGTTTTGCTTCTTTTGTTGGTGAAAGGCCTGGTAAATTTAATCAAGAAGATGCAATCAATTATAATTTTGGAGTTATGGATAATGAAAGATTTATTGAAATTATAAATCACCTTTTGGCTTATTGATACTATTATAAAAGATTCTACAAATAAGAAAGGTTTATAAAATTAAAATTCTAAAGTTTATAGATGAATAAAAGAGGTCAGTTTTATATCTTAGCTATATTTATAGCTAGTGTGCTAATGTATGGGTTGGTGATAGAGACAAATAGTATTAAAGAACCTGAAATATTCTATGATTTTTCTGATTTAAGCAAGAATTATATTACAGAAAGCAATGCTGTTGTTAATTATGCTTTGAGGCAAGAGGTTGATGTTCAAGATAATGTTAATTCTTATAATGAGAACTTTTTAGATTATGCGCATTTAAAGAATCCTAGTTTTGCTTTGCTTACTGTTTATGTTGATGAAAGTGGTGTTGTGACTCTTGCTAACTGGCTAGATCCTACTACTCCTGTTAAGCTCCTTGATTCAAGTTTAGATGAAATATTTAGTGCTCAAGCTGATTCGTTACAAGAAGCTAATGTTGATATTAATGGGAATGAATTTATATTTCAATTTCCATTAGAATTAAAGAATTTTGGGGATGGGTTTTTTACTGCAGGAGATGTGGTTGATGTGTCCATTGGAGGTATAGTTCATAATTTTGATATTACTCCAGGAGTTATTGGTCCAAAATTTGAGTATTATTTGACTGCTGATACTGACGAAAGTGTGATGGTTTATGAAGGAGGGGGTGATGGAGATTTTATTCCTTAGAATATGAAAGTAGGATTAGCTTTAGGAGGTGGAAGTGTTAAGGGATTAGCACATATTGGTGTACTAAAAGTTTTAGAGAAACATAAAATAAAGATTGATTATATTTCTGGGACAAGTATTGGTGCTGTTGTTGCTGGATTGTATGCTTCTGGGATGAGTGTTAAGCAATTAGAGAAAATAGCTACAAAAACTAAGTGGAAAAATTTAATTGATTTTGTTGTTCCAAAAGACGGATTTTTAAAAGGAGATAAAATTGAAGAATATTTAAGAGTTTTATTAAATAATAAGAGATTTGAAGATTTGAATGTATCTTGTGGATTGGTTGCTGTTGATCTGAACTCAGGAAATAAAGTTGTGTTTAAAAAAGGGGATGTTGCTAAAGCTATTAGAGCGAGTATTTCTATTCCGGGGGTGTTTGTTCCTGTTAAATTAAGGAATTTGGTTTTAGTTGATGGGAGTGTTGTTGATCCTGTTCCAGGGAGTGTTGTTAGAGAGATGGGAGCTGATGTTGTTATAGGTGTTAATTTATTCCAACCATACAAAGAGGTTTTTACTACTGTTCCCCAAAAGACTAAAGGATTTGAAAATATTTTTAAGAGTTCTTTGTTATATCAAGAAGTTGAATATCTAGAGAAATATCTTGAAAAGAAATCTTTTGAGATTCCACTTATTTTACAGCTAATATTTAATCCTGTTAAATTAGCTAAACTAATTAAGAATAGTACTGGGAAATTCCCACCTTTACTTAAAATAACATGGGCATCTAATTATTTGTTGATAAATGAATTATCCAGGAGAATTTCTAAAGAAGATATAGATATGGTTATTAATCCTAGTTTGAAAAATATTAAGGAGCTTGAATTTACAAGGGCTAAATATATTATTGGGAGAGGAGAGACAGCTGCTAAGGAGAAGATTTCTGAGATTAAAAAGTTGTTGAAAAATGCTAAGAATAAGACATAGAGGCTGTAGGTATTAGAAAGAGAATAGTTTGGCTGCTTTTAAGAAGTGTATTAAATATTATTTTGAACGAAAAAATAACGAAACTTATTTAAATGTTTAAATCAAAAATTAAGTATAAATTAGTATGTTAAAAATTTAAAGGGAGGTGATTTGTTTGACGTTAGGAGAATTTGGAATAAGTATGATTAGTCCTTTAGAACAATTATGGCTGAGTGCTGTTCAATTGGTTCCTGGGCTTATTGGTGCTTTGATTTTGTTGGTTGTTGGTTTTTTGATTGCTTGGATATTAGGTCATGCTGTTAGAGTTGCATTAGAAAAGCTAAAATTAGATGCTAAAGCAAAAGAAGCTAAGATAATGAAAGTGATGGGGCATGTGCATTTGCCAGCTGTTTTTGGTGAGATTACAAAGTGGTATGTATTTATAATATTTTTACAAGCTGCAGTTGATTTATTACAACTAGGGACTTTAAGTGATTTGTTGACACAATTTGTGTTGTGGCTACCTAATGTAATTGCTGCTGTTTTAGTGATGATATTTGGGCTAATGGTTGCACATTATGTTGAGATTGTGATTAAAGAGCATACAAAATCAAAAGGTCTTTATTCTTTAGTGTGGCTGGTTAAAGCAGTTATAGTAATTATGATTATTGTTGTTGCTTTGAGCCAAATAGGCATTGATATTAGTATTTTAGAGAATACTTTCTTGATACTAATTGGTGGACTTGCTTTAGGTATTGCACTTGCTATAGGTCTTGGATTTGGTTTAAGTGCTAAAGGTGGTTCAAAAGAATGGTTTAATAAGCTAAAGAAAAACTTTTAATTTTTTTTATTTTTTTTGAGAAAAATTTATTAAGCAGTATTTAATTCTGTTCTTTATGGGGTTAGAAGATATTAAAGGAAAATTAAACAGATCCAATTTTTATGTTGGGCTTTCTGAAATAGCTGGTTTTTATGGTGCTATTGGTTTGGTTGATAGAATTTATGAACCCAAGGATCCTCCTACTTTGGCTGCAATTGGTTTATTGTCCCTTGCTTATGTGTGGGGAGATGGATTATATAGAATTTTTCTTGATCGTTCACTTTTTAAAAAAGAGGATGGATTAGTTGTTGAAATTAATGAAGGTGAAGAGAGAGAATCTTTGAAAAGACTTCAAAGTTATTGTGAGGTTTTTGGTTTGGTTTGATGATTGATAAAAAGGTTTATATATAATATGTTGGACTCCTTTTTATGGGTGTAATACTAAATACGTTAATTCCTGTTTTACTAATAATTCCCTTAGGCTATATATTAAAAAAAGTAGGTATATTTAAAACAGATGATACGAATATACTAAATAAAATAATTATAAACTTGTTATTGCCTGCGGTATTATTTGGTGCTTTTTTACAATTAGAACTAAAAAAAGAATTATTGCTTTTACCTTTAAGTGGGTTTATTATAATCTTATCTCTTTTTCTCATTAGTATAATTATTGGCAAGATATTTGGGTGGAGTAAAAAATTAAGAGGGGCTTTCACAATAATTTTTTCTTCAATGGAAGGAGGGCTTATTGCATATCCTTTATTTTTTATTTTATTTGAACAAGAAGGGTTGGCAACAATAGCTTTATGGGATATAGCAAATACAATAATTGTTTTTACGCTTCTTTATTTTTGGGCGTGTAAGTATGGTGGTTTAAGAGAAGTTCAAATGAAAGATGCAATTATGAAAGTATTGACTTGTCCGATACCTATTGCCATGTTTTTGGGACTATTATTTAATATGTTGAATATCAATTTCATATTCTTAAATAATTTAATATCTTATTTTAGTGCTGCTACTCCTGCAATTATTATGTTAACATTGGGGATTGCTATGGAACCGTCTTTTAAGGCAATGAAAATACCTGTAATGACGATTGTTTTAAAAACAATTATTGGAGGTATTTTAGGTATTTTGGTATCAAATATATTTAATTTTACTGATTTATGGAGGCTTGTTACAATTGTTGCTGCAACATTGCCTGCACCTGCTGTTATTTATGTTTTTGCTTCTGAACAAGAATTAAATAAAAAATTTGTTGCTAATTATTTATCTTTAGCACTTCCTATAGGGGTTATAGTTGCAAGTATTATTCTTGTATTTTTTTAATTTATTAGTGTTGATAAAAAGGTTTATAAAGGTATGATTTATTCTTTTTTGTAAAATGACAGAACAATTATTAGTTCCATTGGATGATTATTTAAAAGTTGGTTTACATATTGGTAATAAGTATAAGACTGCTGATATGGCTCCTTTTATTTACAAAGTTAGGCCTGATGGTTTGCCTGTATTAAATGTTGAAGATATAAACAAAAGGCTAGTTTTAGCTATAAATATGATGAAAAACTATAAACCTGATGAGATTTTGGTTGTTTGTAGAAGAGAGAATGGTTGGAAAGCTGTTAAATTGTTTTCTAAATTGACAAGTGTTAGTGTTTTTGCTGGAAGATATCCTCCTGGAATCCTAACTAATTCTGATTTAGAAGAATTTATGGAAGTTAAACTAATTATAGTTGTTGATTCTGGACCTGATAAGAATGCTGTAGAGGATGCTTCTCGTTTAGGTATTCCAGTTATTGCTTTTTGTGATACTAATAATGAGGCTAAAAATACTGATTTGGTTGTTCCTTGTAATAATAAAGGGAAGAAAAGTTTAGGTTTGTTATTCTGGGTTATGGCTAAAGAGTATGTGAAACATTTAGGTTTGGATTTTAAGTATAAAGTTGATGATTTTGTTTTGGAGTAGAGAAAATTTAAGCTATAATAAATATATACAATGATAATAGATTGCCATGCACACATAGGATATGAGAATGATTATGAACAACAAGATGTTGAATTATTGCTTAAAAAAATGAGTGAAGCAAAAGTTGATAAATGTGTTATTTTTCCTTTTGCACCATTAAGTCATTCAGATTCTTACTACGGTCAAAATGAAGAAATTGCAAAACTTAATAACCCTTTTATCCCTTTTGGAAGAATAAATTTGTTGTCTTCTGACTATATGGATGAAATAGATCACATATCTTCTTTGAATTTGAAAGGAGTAAAATTACATAACACCTTAAATGAAAATTTTTCGGAATATCCTGAATTTTTTAAGAAATTAGATGAGTTAGGTTTGCCTATATTGGTACATACAGGGAATCTGCAAAGCCAAAGAGTTGAATATCTAAAAGACTTGCCTTGTTTTTCTAGTCCGATTATTATTGGTCATGGAGGTAAAGATTATTTTAATGATGCTATTTCTTTGGTGAATGATAGGCCTAATTTCTATATTGAGCTGTCTTTGCTATCTTTGATGAGGACGAGAAAAGTACTGGATCTAGTAGTTGATAAGAGAAAAATATTATTTGGGTCTGATGCACCGTATCATCATCCTAAACTTGAAATCGAAAAGGTTAAGTATGCCTGTGAAGCTTGTAATAAACGGGAGTTAATAAAGGATATTTTAGGAAATAACTTAAGGAGAATTATAAAATGAAAAGAAAAATCAAGTCTTTGTATGTAGTTAAACCAAGAGATCTTACTTCTGTAAATTCGACAGAACTTAATTTAATTTTTACTGCTTATACGAGAGGCCATGATTTACGTGTTGTTTATCCGATGGATTTTTTTATTGGAAAAAGAGGACTTTATGCAATAACAAGAAAGCCAAATGCTGAAAAGATTAGTAGTTTGGAGTCTTATTTGGATTATATTGCTGAGCCTAGATTTACTACTAATATAAGTGAACCTGTAGAAAACTTTGACATAATTTTTCTTAGAACTGTTTCTAAAAATAGAGAAGATGAATTGTATGATAAGAATGCGATAGATTATTTGAGATGTATTAAATCACTTTATCCAGATATTGTCTTCGTTAATGATCCTGATGGCGTTTCTAAGGCTGGTTCTAAAATTTATGATACTCTTGTTTTGAAAGATTGCCTTCCTGTTACTCATATAACTAAAGATGAAAGCAGGATAAGGAAGATCGTAACAGAAGGAGGGAAATGGATTGCTAAACCAGTGGATGCTTTAGGTGGAAAAGGCGTCATAGGTATTAGTAAAGATTATAAAAAGAGTCTTACTCCTTTGATTGAGCTACTTTTAAAGGATTTTCATTCTTCTACTTCTGGAGTTAGGCCTTTTATATTGCAAGAACAAGCACAAGGAATCGAAAGAAGATTGGTGTTGTTGAATGGATCAGAGATTTTAACTTCTTATGCAAAAATTCATTCTGAAGAAGATATTAGAGGAAATGAAGGAGCTGGTGCCATTTTTACTAAGCATACCCCTACTGAAGAGGACCTTCAAATTGTTTCAGGAATTGCTCCACAATTACAGAATGATGGTTTGTATTTGGTTGCTGCAGATATTATGGGTCCTAAAGAAGGAGCTAGCTTAGATAATACAAAGTTATTGGAAATTAATGTTAGATGTCCGGAATGGATAACTCCTATTATCGAGCGAAATGAGATCGATAGAGTTAATAATAGAATAATTGAATTTGCAGAAGAATTGTATTCTTTGAAAAATGAAAAAAGTTAAAGTAGGTTTGATGTATTCTGAGAACGAATGTGGTTCTCCTTTAGATTCTAATATACAATTTGGTTGGCCTGGTTCGATAAATTATAGAAATATTATTCTTGAGCTAATTAAACATAATGTAGAGATTTATAATTTAAAATGGGGTGGGGTGGGAAGAGACCTTTTCGTGGATAAGATGTATGGTTTATCTAATGGAAGATGTTTAGAGGGTAAGTCTATAAATTATTTAGATGTTTTATGTTTTCTAGGTTTTGGTGATATTTCTGAAGTTAGAGATTCTGATGAAAAAATAACTGAGATGGTTGATAGATTGCATCAAAATTCAGAAGTGCTTACTATTAATCCTACAGAAACTGTTTTAAGAGCTAGGAAGAAAAAGAAGAAGTATTTAATTGACTTGTATGAACAAGGATTTCCTATTCCTGATACTTTTTTGGTTACTTCTTTGGAAGATTTATATACTGTTTCTCATGACTTGTTAGAAAAGTATGAAGGCTATGTAACTAAACCAATAAATGGTTTTCGTGGATTTGGTGTTGAGAAATTTCCTGGAGGTAATTTAAGTGTTGTTGAAGATATAATTAAAAATGATTCTGAAGTTCTTATTCAGGGGTTTGTGCCTGAAATATATACTCTTGGGGAGAGGTCTCTTTTTTATTTTGACGGCGAATTAAAATATACAGTACTAAAGGAATCTGATGAATTTATAATAAGTAGAGGCGACTCTATTGAGAGGACCTTAATTAATCCGACCCAAGAGGAGGAGAAACTTGCTGAAGAAGTTAGAGAGTTTGTTGCTCCAGAATCTTTGTTAGCTAGAGTGGATTTGATAGGTGATAGGTGTAATCCTTTATTAGGAGAAGTTACACTATCTTCTTTAGGGATGTACACACGGGTTTTTGATGGAAAAGCTAAAAATATTGCAACTGACTCTTATTGGGACTTAATTAAAAAAATACTTAAAAAACAATAATCTTTATAAACTTCTTATCCTTAAATTAGAAACATGATTAAGGTTTATTCTGGTGGAAGTGTAAAGACTAGTCTTAGAAATAGCTTTAAAAATTCTTGGATTGATGTTAATAAACCTGATAAAAATGAATTAAAAGAGTTAACTAAAAAACTAAAAATTACCCATGATGATTTATTAGATTCTTTAGATGTGAGAGAGCTACCAAGAATAGAAGAAAAAAAAGATTATATTTTTGTGGTTTTAAAGGCTCCTTCAAATAAGAATGGTACGACTTTAGGGGTTTTTTTAGGTAAAAACTTTATTTTAACTGTACATAAAGATGGTGTTAAAGCATTAAAGGCTGTTAGTAAGAGTTTAGATAAAAACTCTTTTAAAGAAGGAGTAGGTTCTATATTTTATAGGATTCTGTTAAATATTGTAAAGGACTTTTCTTCAAACTTAGATTCTATCGGAGATAAATTAGATAAACTAGAAGATAGTATATTAAAACATGCAAATGATAGGGATTTAGAAGAAGCTTTTGCTTTAAAAAAGAAGCTATTATTTTTTAGAAAATCTTTAAAGGCTGATATGGATGTTATTTATAGACTAGCTAAGGCTAAAGGTTTGTCTAGAATTAAGGGTTTGAGTGATTTATATTTAGAGGTTAAACAGATAGAGAATACTCAAGAGATTTTTAGAGAGAGACTGACAGAGGTTATGGACATGTATATGAGTTCTGTTTCTAATAAATTAGGTGATGTTATGAGGGGATTTACTGTTATTGCTTCTTTGTTGTTATTACCTATGCTTATTTCAGGTATTTGGGGGATGAATTTTGCTGTAATTCCTTGGTTTGATAATGCTTATGGGTTTTATTTTCCTATAGTAATTATGTTTGTAAGTGTGCTGATTATGTTCTTGTTTTTTAAGAAAAAACGGTGGGTTTAGTGGAATTATATAAAAATGATTTTGCTGCTTTGAATAAGCAAATAAAGGACTGCTTTTATGGAGAGAGAGGACCAGGAGATTTACCTGTTTCTAGGAGTGAGAAGAAGATTTTTGGAGTTATAGGCCCTTGTTTTGATTATAAATATTGTGGGGAAGCAATGGCTTGGGCTTATAAGGAAATTGGCGAAGGTAAATTTCCTGAGCTGTTTGTTATTTTGACTAAAGGGGAAGAAAATAGTATTTTTGTTGGAAATTCTCAAACTCCTTTTGGTTTTGTTAGGACTGATATTGATTTTGCTAGATTATTGATTAAAAATACTGGTTTTAAAGAAAATATAACATTAGGAAAAGAGGCTAGATTACAATTACCTTTTTTACAGTTTGTTTGTAAGAATAATTTAAGAGATCTTAAGGTACTTTGTATTAGTATTAATGAATATGATGAAAATTTGATTAAGGAGCTTGTTAAGAAAGATATTTCTGTTATTTTGGCAAGTAATTTAACTAAATTTGGGAAGGGTTTTAAATATGAGCCTTTTAAATTTAATAAAAGAGAAGAAGTTTTAAGGATGGATGAAGGTTTGATTGATGCTTTTTTAGATTATGAAAAGATTAAAGAGTATTGTAAAGGTAAAAATTATAATACTGATTTGTTTTTGAGTTTTATTAGTTTGATGAATAGATTGGAAGTTAAAGGCTTTAGAAAATTAGTACATCATGATTCTGGAGAGGTTGATCAAGATTATGAAAATTTTATTAGTTATTTGGCTGGTGTTTTTGAATGAAGGTTTATAAGGGTTTAATGAGGTTTGTTGGGTTGATGTTTAGGTTTGAGTGTGAAGATTTATTATTTGTTTTTAAGAAAGTGAGAAGAATTTCAATTCATAGTTTTTTTGTGTTTTTTTGTTTTGATGTTTTATGGTTGGATTCTTCTTTTAAAGTTGTTGCTAAGAAAAGGTTTAAACCATTTAATTTTGGGAAAAGTTTTAGAGGGAAGTATGTTTTGGAAGGAGAAGATTTAAAGTATGAAGTTGGAGATGATTTGAGTTTTTTAGGGAAATATTTATAAAGGTGTAGTCTATAATATTGTTGATGATTGAAAAAAGAGGTTTATGGTTTTTTGTATTAATTGTTCTTTTATTAAGTGGGTGTGAGTCTACTTTAAGGCTTTCTGATATTAGTGGAAAAGACTGCGGAGGTACTTTAATTACTGATTATGTTTTGAGTGATGCTGATCCTATAGTTGGAAGTATTTGTTCTGGTGATGGTTTGATTATTGGTGCTGACAATATTGTTTTAGATTGTGATGGTTATACACTTACAGGTGAGAATGTTGAGCAAATAGGTATTAAGGTTGAAGATGTTTCTGGAGTTGAAGTTAAGAATTGTAAAATTGAGAATTTTGGAGAAGGTATATATATTAATGACGCTGAAGTTGTTTTAGAAGATAATGAACTTAGAAATAATTATGTGTGGGAGCTCGTTTATGGGGATGAATCTTTTACAGGAGTTCTTGTTGAAGGTGTTTCTGAGGTTGAAATGAATGATAATATTGTCTGTGATAATGATGTTGATTTTAGTTGTGGTGCTGATTCTGTTCTTTCTGGTGGAGGAAACACTTTTGCTGATTTTGTTGAATGTGGTGATGGTTGGCCTGTTTATAAGGATAATTATAGACATTGTGAAGAAGATTATGTTTGTGGAGGAGATGAAGGAGTATGTGGGTGTGGTGCTACTTTAGCTGATAGTCATGTTTTAAGTGATGCTGATCCAATTACTTGGGCAGCATGTGATGAGATTGGTCTGATTATTGATAGAGATGGAGCTACTTTGGATTGTGACGGTTATACTCTTAAAGGTGTTAATGGAGAAGAATCTGTTGGATTATATATTGTGGATGGTGCCAAGGTTGAGAATTGTAAAATAGAAAATTTTAGAGATGGTATTACTGTAGATACTGCTGGTGAGGTTTATATGGAAAATAATGAAATTCTTAATAATTATTGGGAAGAGTTAGGTACTAAGTATGGTGCTGGTATTTCTATTATTGAGGATGGTGCTGAGGTCTTTATAGATAATAATATTGTTTGTGATAATAATATTGATTTTGATTGTTCAAAGATTATAGCTGAGGAAGAAGGATTTGGTGGTGAATTATCTCCTGGGAGACTTGTTGCTATTTCTGGAGCTGGAAATGAGTTTGATGTTGTTGAAATCTGCGGAGAAGATGTAAATGTTCATGGTGATTGGCCTGTTTATTCTGATGATTATACTTATTGTTATGCTGATGATGAAGGTGAAGATGATTCTGGTAACGGTGGTGGTGGTAATGGTGGCGATGATGATGAAGATGAGGTTTGTGAAGAAGATTGGAGTTGTGCGGGATGGGGTGAATGTGTAAGTAGTGTTCAAACTAGGGAATGTATTGATTTGAATAGTTGTGGTACTGAAGATGATATGCCTAGTTTAAGTCAAAGTTGTGAGGTTATAATTGTAGAAACTGGATGTACTGGTGCTGAAGATTGTGAAACTGGTTATGATTGTATTGAAGGAGAATGTATTCTGGAAGAAATTATTGAAGATGAAGAAACTAGTTTGTTTTGGGTAATTACAATTCCTTTACTTATATTTTTAGCTATTTTAGGTGTTATTTTGTTCTTTAAGTATAGAAGAAGAGAAGAAATGATAGTTGGATGAAGAGGAAATATTTATAAAGGAGTGTTCCTATTTTTAGTACAATGGTAAAAAAGAGAGTGAAGAGAAGAAGAGAGCTTACTGGAAATCATGCTGTTTTATACTTAGTTGTTGTTTTGTTGGTGTTTTCTGGGGTTTTTATTGTTAAGGAAGGTTTTTTTGGTGAAGAGTTGAGGTTTAGTACTACTACTTATTGTGGTGGATATGATCTTTCAGGGAGACAACTTCCTGGTTGTGATTGTGGAGATACTCTATTTTCTTATGCTGGTGGTTTTGAGTATACGTTAAGTACTTCTGATCCTATTGTTGGAAGTACTTGTTCTGGTGATGGTTTGATTATTGGTGCTGACAATATTATTTTAGATTGTGGTGATAATTTATTACAAGGAAATAATGGAGATCAAATAGGTATTAAAGTTGATGGTTTTTCTGGAGTTGAAGTTAAGAATTGTAAAATTGAGAATTTTGGAGAAGGGATTTATGTTGGTGATAGTTTTATTATTTTGGAAGATAATGAGATTAGAAATAATTATATTGAATCTTTTTCTGGTGGTGCTTCTGATACAGGTATTTTAGTTGAGGGTACTTCTTGGGTTGAAATGAATGATAATATTGTTTGTGATAATGGAGATATTGATTTTGAGTGTACAGGAGCTGATTCTAATTCAAATATAGATGGTACTGGAAATAAGTTTGATAATGTGGTTGGGTGTTTTAATGGTTGGCCTGTCTATGGAGAAGATTATAATTATTGTCAAGAAGATGAGTCTTCTTCTTTATGTGGAACAACTATAACTGATGATCTTGAATTAACAGAAGATATTTCTTGTTTTGGAGAAGGTTTGATTATTGGTGCTGATGATATAACAATTGATTGTGGAGGTTATACTCTTACAGGAAGCAGTAGAACATATGGGATATACATAGCTAATCAAAATGGTGTTGAGATAAAAGATTGTAAATTTAAAGGGTTTAAAAGACAAATATTTTTAGAAGGAGCGGATTCTAATAATGTTTATGACAATGAAATTGTTGATAGTTTGGAAGATGGTATTTATTTAAAGGATTCGTCTTATAATATTATTGAGGGTAATGTTGTTAGTGATAACGGCAGGATAGGGATTGTTATTATTAATGATAGTAATTCTAATACTGTTGAAGGTAATATTATTAATGGTATGGATGAGAATGCTTGTGTTGGCTTATATCAAGAAAGTGATGATAATATCTTTAAAGAAAATGTTTTAGATGGTTGTTTGTTTGGAGTAGAGATATGGAAGGGTTCGGACAGTAATGAGATTAATTATAATACAATAAATAATTCTGCTGGAAGAGGCATAAATATCTTAAATGAATCTACTAATAATACATTAAGCTATAACATAATTGAGAATAGTTCGGAATTTGGTATTTATTTGGATGAAGGTTCTTTTGATAATGTTTTTTCTTATAATAATATAATTGATAGTGTTGCTTATAATATGTATAATAACCAGACAGATAATGTTAGTGCTGAAAATAACTGGTGGGGATCTGCTGATGAAGTTGATATTCGGATTGATATATATGATTATGAAGATGATCAGAGTTTAGGAGTGGTAGATTATTCTCCATGGTTGAATGAAGAATATGTTTCTTCTGGGGCAGGACATTATATATGTAAAGAGAGTTGGAATTGTACAGGATGGGATGAATGTGGTGGTGGTGTTCAGTCTAGGAATTGTACTGATTTGAATAAGTGTGGAACTGATGAAAGTATACCTGTTTTAAATCAAAGTTGTTATGAGACTGAGTGTAGTTTTGATTCTGATTGTATTAATGAATATTGTGTGGGTGGTAATTGTGTGCAATGTGCTTATGATACTCATTGTTTAAGTGGTTATGAATGTAGTAGTAATGTGTGTGTTTTGGCACCTATAGTAGATATTGAAGATGATGATGAAGGAGTTAGCTTATTTTGGATAATTTTGATTCCTTTGTTGGTGTTTGTTCTTGTTTTAGGGGTTGTATTGGTAATTAAATATAAAGATGAGTTAGGTCTAACAAAATCTGCATCAAGTAGTAAATCTAAGAAAAGCGAACTTGAATCTAATAGAGATAGGTTGGCTAGTGGTGCTAGTGACGAAGATAGAAAATTAGCTAAGTTTGTTTTGGATTCTAGAAAGGCAGGTTATTCTAATGAGAAAATAAAAAGAGGGTTGTTGAAAGCAGGATGGAGTGAATCAAAAATTAATAGATTGTTGAAAGAATAGATTTATAAAGACTGTTTCTAATATTTTTAATATGATAAAGTTGTGGACTGTTGGTGGATACAGTGAAGTTGGAAAGAATATGAGTGTTCTTGAGTATAAGGATGAAGCTGTTATTCTTGATATGGGTTTTTATTTGCCTGCTTTAATGGGTTTTGAAGAAGGGGGCGGTGATAGAAGGAATTTAACTCCTAAGGGTTTAATTAAAATAGGTGCTATTCCTGATGATGATTTTGTTAAAAGTTTGAAAGGAAAAATAAAAGCTATTGTTTTGAGTCATTGTCACTTGGATCATATTGGTGGTGTACCTTATTTAGCTAAAGATTATAATGCTCCTGTTGTTGGAACGCCTTATACTATTGAAGTTTTAAGAGGTTTGTATAAAGATGAAGGTATTGAGATTGAAAATGAGCTAGAAGTTATGAAAGCAGGGTATACTATGCAAGTTTCTAAGAATATTGAGATTGAGTTTATTAATGTGACTCACTCTACTTTGGATTGTGTTTTGATTGTTATTAGAACGCCTGATGGTGTTGTAGTTTATGCTAATGATTTTAAGTTAGATAATCATCCTGTTATTGGAAGAAAACCAGATTATACTCGTTTAAAAGAAATTGGCCGTGGTGAAAAAGTATTAGGTTTGATTGTTGATTCTCTGTATGCTGATAGGGCAATGAAGACTCCGTCTGAAAGAGTTGCTAGGGAAATGTTGAGAGATGTTATGTTTGGTGCTGATAATTATGGACACGGTTTGTTTGTTACAAGTTTTGCTAGTCATATACATAGGTTAAAGAGCATGGTAGATTTTGGTCGTAAGTTGAATCGTAAGATTGTTTTTTTAGGTAGGTCTTTGAGGAAGTATGTTGGTGCTGCTGAAAGATTAGGGTTAGTTGATTTTCATGATGTTGAGACTTTGTCTTATGGCAGAGAGGTTGAAGGTATGTTGAAGAAAGTTGAGAAGAATCGTAGTAAGTATTTAGTTGTTTGTACTGGAGGACAGGCAGAGCCAGGAGCTATTTTAACTAGAATTGGTAATGGTAAGTTGCCTTTTAGATTTAAATATGATGATCATGTTATTTTTTCTTGTTCTGTGATTCCTGTTGAGGCTAATATTAAAGCTAGGGGAAAATTGGAGAAAGAGTTGAGTGCTAAAGGTGTTAGATTGTTTACTGATATCCATGCTTCTGGTCATGCTTCTAGGGAAGATTTGAGGGATTTGATTGATTATTTGAAACCTAAAAAGTTAATTCCTGGACATGGTGGAAGAGATATTACTTCTAAAATGGAAGATTTGGGTAAGATGATGGGTTATGAAGAGAATTTCTTTATTTTGAGTAATGGAAAGAAAATAGATTTGTAGAGAGATTTTAAACTTGTTGGAATTCTTAGTAAATTATATAAATCAGTTAAAATAAAGTAAAGGTATGAAAGAGGGTTCTTTAGTTGAAGCTAAGGTTGGAAAAGAAAAGATTAAAGGAAAGGTTATGCCTTCTTTGGATAAAGATATACTTGTTTTAAAGTTAGATTCTGGGTATAATATGGGAATTAAGAAAGCTAAGATTAAGAGTTTTAAGACTTTGAAGGGTAAGGGGAATGTTAAAAAAATTGTTAAGAAGGTTAAAAGTAAAAAAAGTTTGAAAACTATTGCTATTTTACATACGGGTGGTACTGTTGCTTCTCGTGTTGATTATGAAACTGGTGGTGTTTCTTCTCAATTTACTCCAGAGGATTTACTTAGGATGTATCCTGAATTAGGAGAAAGAGTGAATATTAGGTCTAAATTAATACTAAATGTTTTTTCTGAGGATTTAGGGTTTAAACATTATAATTTAATTGCTAAAGAGATTGAAAAAGAGGTTAAGAAAAAAGTAGATGGTGTGATAGTTACTCATGGGACTGATACAATGCACTATAGTTCTGCTGCATTAAGTTTTATTTTAGAAGGTTTAAAGGTTCCTGTTGTTTTTGTTGGTAGTCAGAGAAGTTCTGATAGGGGAAGTTCTGATGCTAGATTAAATTTAGTTAGTGCTTGTGATTTTATAGTTAAATCTGGTTTGGCTGGTGTTTTTGTTTGTATGCATGAGGGAATGGGAGATGATAGTTGTTTGATTTTTAATGGTTTGAAGGTTCGTAAATTACATAGCTCTAGAAGGGATGCTTTTAAGGCTGTTAATTGTAAGCCTGTTGCAAGGGTTAGTGGTGGTAAGTTTAAGATTTTGGATGGTTTTAAAGTTAAAGGAGAAAAGTTTAAGTTGAGGTTGTTTAAGGAAAGTTTGAAAGTTGGGTTTTTGAAAGTTCATCCTCAAATGTGTAAAGAAGAGGTTTTGTGTTTTAAAAAGTTTGATGGTTTGGTTGTTGAAGGTACTGGTTTAGGTCATGTTGGGGTTAATGATAATTTAGAAGTTTTGAAAGCTTTTAAGAGTTTGAAGATTCCTATTGTTATGAGCAGTCAGTGTGTTTTTGGAAGAGTTAATATGAACGTTTATTCAACTGGAAGAAAATTGCAGGAATTTATTTTTGGTAATTTAAATGATATGACTCCTGAAACTAGTTTTATTAAGTTGGCTTGGTTGTTGAGTAATTATCCTAAGAAGGTTAAGGATATGTTTATGGTTGATTTTCGAGGAGAGTTTAATGAGAGGATGGGGGAGGAGTTTTTAGATTAGTAAAATTTATTAAGAGAGGTTTTTTATTCTTTTTATGAAAATTACAAAAGAAAATACAATTGGAGAAGTTTTGGAGAAGTATCCTAAGGCTGCGGAGTTTTTAATGGAAAAGGGATTTCATTGTTTAGGTTGTGCTATGGCTGCTTCTGAAACTTTAGAAGAAGGTTTTAAAGCTCATGGGTATTCTGATGAAGAAGTTGAGAAGGTTATTAAAGAGATGAATGAATTGGTTGAGAAGAGTTAAAATCCAAAAAGCATATAAACTTCTTAAAATAAATTAAGTTATGGCTAAGTTTATTGTTAATCCTTGGGAAGTTAAAGGTGATATAGATTATAGTAAATTGGTTAAAGATTTTGGGTTAAAGCCAATACATTCTGTTCCTCCTGGTTTTGAGAAAAATGTTTTGTTTAGAAGGAAGATTGTTTTTGCTCATAGGGATTTTAAGAGAATAGTTGAATCTGTAGAAAAGAAAAAACCTTTTGTGATGATGACTGGTTTGATGCCTTCTGGGAAATTTCATTTTGGGCATAAACTTGTTGCTGATCAAATTATTTTTTATCAGTCATTAGGTGCTAAGATTTATATTGCTGTTGCAGATGTTGAAGCTTATAATTCTAGACATCCTAATTTAAATGAATTAAGAGATGTTGCTATTGAAGAATATTTGAAAAATTATATTGCTTTAGGTTTAAAACCTAAAAATTGTGATTTTTATTTTCAATCTTCTAGGTCTAAAGATGGGAGAAAAGCAGGTGCTTATTATAGTTTGGCTGGTGTGTTGGCTAGGCATGCTACTTTTAATGAGTTTAAATCTATTTATGGAGATTTGTCTCCAGGAAAGATGTCTTCTTCTTTGTTACAAGCAGCAGATATGTTACATCCTCAGTTAAAAGAGTTTGAAGGAAAATCTATTCCAACTGTTATACCTGTTGGTGCAGACCAAGATCCTCATCTAAGAATTGCTAGAGATATTTCACAGAGAATTAAGATGTTTAAGTTTTTACAATTAAGTTCTACTTATCATATGTTTTTACCTGGTTTGAAAGGTGGAAAGATGTCTAGTAGTGATGATAGTTCTTATATTGCTTTAACTGATTCTCCTGAAGAAGCTGCTAAGAAAATTAGGAAATATGCTTTTTCTGGTGGACAGGCTACTTTGAAAGAACATAGGGAGAAAGGCGGTAATCCTGAGATAGATGTTTCTTTTCAGATGTTGAGGTATGGTTTAGAGCCAGATGATAAGAAATTAGAGAGAATTTATGAAGATTATAAATCAGGTAAGTTGTTGACTGGAGAGTTGAAAGAGATTTTAATTAAGAAGATGAGTAAGTTTTTGAAAGAACATCAAAAGAAAAGGAAGAAAGTTAATGTTAATAAATTCTTGAAAGAATAGGTTTATAAATTATTTATTTTTCTAAGTTTCATGAGACATAGTGAACAAAGTATAGAAGCATATGTTAAGGATATTAGTAGATTTCCTTTGCTTTCTGAAGAAGAAGAATATAAAATAGTAAAGAGAGTTGAAAATGGAGATGAAAGAGCAAAACATGAATTAATTAAGGGTAATCTTCGTTTTAATTTCTTGATTGCTTCCCAATATTTTAATATTGATGGGTCTTTTTCTAATCAAGATTTAATTAATGAAGGGAATACTGGTTTGATAAGGGCTGTTGATAAATTTGATAGTAGTAGAGGGTATAGATTTACGACTTATGCTGTTTGGTGGATAAGACAGGCAATAACTAGATATATTTCAAACAATAAAGAAGTTGTAAGGCTTCCTATTAATAAATTAAATACTTTAAATAAACTAGAGAATTTGGTTAATGAAGAAAGCCAAAAATTGGCTAGAAAACCAGATATGGAGGAATTATTAACTAAATTAAATTTAAATGACGAAGAGGTTAAATATTTATTGAAATTGAGGGAAGATTATGGTTTTGTAAATATTGATTGTCCTTTTGAAAAAATTGAAATTCCTGCAACTAAGGAAGTTTATGATCCTACTAAAGTTATTAGAAAAGAAGATATAAGAGTAGGGATGAGAAAAGCAATTGAAGATAAGTTAAATGAAAGGGAAGCAACAGTTATTAGACAAAGGTATGGGCTAGATGGATATTCAAAAACACTGGAAGAAGTTGGTGAGATATTTTCTATAACAAGGGAAAGGGTAAGACAGATTGAAAAACTAGCATTAGAAAAACTTAGACGTTCTGGTTATGCTAGATTATTATTAAAAGAAAAATATTTATAAAGCTGGGATTTAAAAAGATTTTATGCAAAAAGCAATAGAATTATTAAAAGGGTTTACTGGTCATGAAAATGTTAGATTAACTTGTAGTGGGAATTCTGCTATTTTATCTAGTTTGATTTTAGCTAAGCAGAAGAATAAAAAGAAGTATATTTTAATCCCTGATCAAGGAGGCTGGTTTACTTATGAAAATTATCCAGAGTTGCTGGGTTTTAAAGTTAAGTATTTGAAGACTGATAGGGGTTTAGTGAATTTAAAAGAGTTGGAGAAGAATTTAGATGATGTTTCTGCTTTGTTGGTTTGTTCTTTTGCAGGTTATGCTGCTGAACAAAATATAAAAGGCATTTCTAAAGTTTTAAAGAAAAAGAATGTGTTATTGATAGAAGATGCTTCTGGTTCTGTTACAGATAAAAAATTAGCTGATGGAAAATATTCTGACATTATTATAGGAAGTTTTGGTAGGTGGAAGGCTGTTGATGTTGGTTATGGTGGTTTTTTAAGTACAAATTTTAAAGATTTAAAGGTTGCATTGTCTATTGCGAAGGTTCACAACAATCTTTATAAAGATTTAATTCCTAAATTAAATTCAAATAGATTAGATTGTTTGTTAAAAAAACAAAAACAAGTTAAAAAAGAGTTGAGAAAATTTAAAATATTTCATGGGGAAAAAAGAGGTTTAAATATATTAATAGAACACAAAAAAGAGGTTATTGATTATTGTAAAAAAAATAATTATCCTTTTGTTGAATGTCCCAATTATACAAAGGTGGTGGAGAAAGCAATTTCAATTGAGCTGAAAAGATTAGAATGTCATTTATAAAAAAAATATTTGAAGGTAAAATAGATGAAGAAGTAAAAAAGCACTTTGCTAGATTTAGCAAAGGTGTTTTTGAAGATAGAGCTATGGTGAAAATAAGAGTAGAAGAAGATAGATTTAAGTTGCAGACAAGTTTTGAATATATTAATGAGTTGGTTTTATTAATTGCAGATAATATTGAAGAGATAGAAGTTAATGGGAAGTTAGTTAGGAATCGTAAAAAAGAAGAGGTTTCTACTTTGGTTACATCTACTGAGTTGAAAGGGTTTAAAGATGAATATGATTTTTTATTGTTGAACATGGAAGGGGAAGATATTTCTTTGAAATGTAAACCTTCTTTGCCTAAACCAGGAAAGAAATTAAAGGCTGATTTTTGTACTGTTTTTTTACCTTTGAAATTGTTGAAAGAATTTGTTTTTGATGTTTCTGAGGATTTTAAGAGAGCTGAGATTGCTCATGATTTTGTTATAGATGATATTGTGGTTCCTGACGAATATAAAAGTGATCCTTTATTGGCTAGAAAGATGGCTATTCGTAAAGGGAAGTTAGTTCGTAAGATTCTTTTAGATGGGAAGAGAGAGACTATTAAAGAAGTTGAGTTTGCGATATAACTATTATCTTTTTCCCCTAGTGTAGGCCTTTGTAGATAGATACTGCAACACCACTATAAAACATTAAAGGATGACTAGGGAGAATATAAACCCATCCTTGTTCTTCGTATTCTAGTTGGTACCCTTTGTTTAAAAGACATTCTCTTGTTGCTTTTCGAATTGCGTGTCTTGCTTTTTCCATTGGTTTAATCCCTCTGCTTTGAATTTTATTGTTTACTGCATGGCGTAAGGCAGATTCTTCTCCTTTTCTTCTTATTTTGGGAGGTGGATTTTTATTATCAAAAACGACTTTAAATGCATCTTCAATACATTCTAATAATATTTCTTTTTCCATTTTTTATGGGATTTGTTCTTTTTTAATAAAGTTTTCTATTAGTAAGGCAAAATTTCTCCTAAATAATAAGCTTTATAAGCAATTACATTATCCTAGAGTGGTAAAATGCAGATACAATTAGAGCAGGTTTCTAAAGAGTATGAGATTGGAGATAGAAAGCTTGCTGTTCTAAAAAATATTGGTTTAGAGATTAATCAAGGTGATTTTCTTTCAATTTTAGGGCCTTCTGGATCAGGTAAATCTACTTTAGTAACTTTAATTGGTTGTTTGGATGTTCCTAGTAAAGGTAAGATATTTTTATTTAAAGAAGATATTTCTAAATTAGAAGAGTCTGACTTAGCTGTGTTAAGAGGAAAGAAACTAGGTTTTGTTTTTCAGGCTTTTAATTTAATTAAAAATTTGAGTGCAAAAGAAAATGTTATGTTAGCAATGGGCTTTCAAGAAATTCCTTTAGAAGTAAGGAAGAGAAGAGCTTCTGAGTTGTTAGAAAGTGTTGGTTTAAGTAAAAGAGAGAATCATAAACCTAATGAGTTATCTGGTGGAGAGCAGCAGAGAGTTGCAATAGCAAGGGCTTTGGCAAATGATCCTGATATTATTTTAGCTGATGAACCAACTGGAAACCTAGATAGTAAAACAGGAGAGATTATAATGAATTTGTTAAAAGAGTTGAATGAAAGGGGTAAGACTGTTGTTATAATTACTCATGATAGAAAGATAGCAAAGAAAACAAAAAAACAGGTGTTTTTAAAAGATGGTGAAATGACAGGAGGAAAAGAATGAAAAAGATAATTTATTTATTTGTTTTTTTGCTGAGTTTGAGCATGGTTAGTGGGTTGGATATTTCTTTAGAAAATTATGATCCAAAACCAGTTGAACCAGGAAAAAGCTTTGAAGTTGAATTTTTAGTTTATAATGAATTAGGTGAAAGTGTAGAAGTTGAGTTTGAATTAAGTGGGGATGATATGTTTGATTTTAGTGATACTAGTGATGTTGAAATTACATTAGATGCTGGTGAAGAAGAGACTATTAGTTTTTTTGTTAGAGTTGATGCTGATGTTTCTGAAGAAGATGGGATTTTAGAATTAGAATATGAGATTGATGGAGATAAAGAAGTAGAAGAGTTTTTAGTTTTGATTGATACAAGTGCTTATTTAAGTGTTAAAGAAGTAGATGCAGATTCTTTTAATATAGGTGAAGAAGATTATGTTAAAATTACTGTTGAAAACTCTGGTGTTGGTGTTTTAAATGATGTTGAAGTTTCTTTAGATTTATCTGAAGTTCCATTTGCTTTTGTAGATGGTGTTGGTTATGAAGTTATATCTTCTTTAGATGGTGGAGAGACTGAAACAATTAAGTTTAAATTACTGGCTTTGAATGATGCAGAACAAGGAGTTTATAAAGTTCCTTTTAACATTATTTATGACGGTGTTGAGAAAGAGACTGAATTAAGTTTGGAAGTTGTTGTTTTTCCAGAATTAGAAGTAATTATAGAAGATAGTTTTGGGATTATTGGAGAAGTTTCTGAAATTAAAGTAAGTTTAGTTAACAAAGGATTAGGAGATTTAAAGTTTTTAGATATTAAACTACTTGACATGAATTGGTATGACGTAATTGGTAATGACAAGGTTTATGTGGGAGATGTTGACAAGGAAGATTATGAGACTGTTGAGTTTAATTTGGTGACTGAGAAAGATGATGTTACTTTATTCTTTTTAATAGAGTATAAAGATGTTGATCATTCTGAATTTTCTGAAGTTTATGAGGTTAGCTTAGATAGTTATACTCGTGAAGATGCAGAAGGTTTTGGATTGGTCGAAAGTTCTACTGTTAGTTATTGGGTTTATTTGATAGTGATTTTAGTGATTGGTTATATTGTTTATAAGGTTCGTAAAAGAAAAAGAAGATGAATGTAAAAGATTATTTTGTTTTATCTTTTAAGAGTATAAAACATAGGAGATTAAGAGCTTGGTTAACTATGCTTGGGATTTTTATAGGTATAGCTGCAGTTGTTTCTTTGATTTCTTTAGGTGAAGGTTTACAAAATGCTATTGAGGGGGAGTTTGAAGCTATTGGTAAAGATAAGATAATTATTATGCCTGATATTTTTGCTCCTCCTGGAACTGTGGTTTCTGAGAGTTTAATTTTGACTAGTGATGATTTAGAATTTGTTTCTGGGTTAAGAGGTGTTAAAGAAGCTGTAGGTTATGTTACTAAGATAGGACAGACTGAATTTAAGGATGAAAGTTATGTAGGTTATGTCGGTGGTGTTTCTGAGGAAGATATTTCTTTTTGGCAGGAAGATTTTAATTTTTTAATAATGGAAGAAGGAAGAGTTTTTGAAGAAGGAGAAAGTTATAAAGCTGTTGTTGGTTCTAGATATGCTACTGGAGATGTTTTTTCTAAAGAAGTTGGTTTAAGAGACGTTATTACTGTAGAAGGTGTTGAGCTTAAGGTTGTTGGGATTATGGAGAGGACTGGAGATCCAAATGATGATTCTACTGTTTATATTTCTAAAGATATTTTGAGAGAGTTATTTGATATTTCAGAAGAAGAAAGTATGATCTTTGTTAAATCTAGTGAGGGTTATGATGCTTCTGAAGTTGCTTTGGATATTGAAGAAGAATTAAGAGATTTTCGTGATGAAGAAGAAGGTGAAGAAACTTTTAGTGTTCAAACTTCTGAAGAGTTATTAGAAACTTTTAGTAATATTTTTGGGATTGTGCAGGCTGTTTTAATTGGTATAGCTGCTATTTCTCTTTTAGTTGGAGGAATTGGTATTATGAATACAATGTATACTTCTGTTTTAGAAAGAACAAAAGATATTGGAATTATGAAAGCTATTGGTGCTAGGAATAAAGATGTTTTACTTTTGTTCTTGGTTGAAAGTGGCGTTTTGGGTTTGGCTGGTGGATTTATTGGTGTTGTTATAGGTGTTTTGATTAGTAAATCAGTGGAGTATGTTGCTTTTGTTTATTTAGGGACTGAGTTATTGCAAGCAAGTGTTAGTGTTGGTTTGATTGTTTTTGCTTTGGGTTTTGGTTTTTTTGTTGGTTGTATTTCTGGTGTATTTCCTGCTATGCAAGCTGCTAAAATGAAACCAGTGGATGCTTTGAGGTATGAATGATTATTTGTAAGTGATGACAAAAACGGAAGGTTTATAAGTGAGTGATTATTTCTTTTTTTATCCAAATCTTGGAGGAATAAAAGTGAAAAAGATTTTAAAATATGCTACGATTGCAGGTTTAACTCTTGCAACTATATCTGGAACATGTACTGGAAATAAAGAAGGACTTACGCCCCTTTACAATAGAAAAGTAGGGGCAAGTGGTGGAATCTGTATAGGAATCTTAAATTCTTATGAATCTGGATCAAGATTTTATGGTATAAGTATTTCTGTTGCGACAGATAATGCTGGTGAAATAAACGGTGTTAATCTTGCTGTAGCAAATGCTTCTAAAGACGGAAAAGTAACTGGTTTAGAAGCAGGTCTTGTAAACATGTCAGTAAATGATAAAGGTATTACGTATAAACCAGTGAATCTTAATGGATTACAAATTGGAGCATATAATGAAGCAATGAGCAGAGGAAATCTTAAGAGAGGAATAGGATTAAATCTTGGTTTTGGTGGTAATGAAGAAAAATAAAACTTTCTTTTTATTTCTACTCAAACAAAAATCAAAATTTCTATATCTAAACCCGGTCTTAATTTAAGAGTTCAAAGTTTCGATAGTTTTAAAAAACATCTGATTTTCCTTTTTTTATGGAATATATGGGCAATATAAAAACTGCATTAGATTATTATTCGGTTGTAGTTTTACCTAAAATAAAAGGAAGAGATTGGAAAGGGAAAGAAGTTTATGCAAATGTTGGTTTAGAATTAGAAAATCTTGTTTCTTCTCTTGAATCTGATGTGGAATTTATTACTGATGTTAGACTTAAAGAGTACATGAGTAGTTTAGTTAAGAGTTTAATGGTTTTAAAAACAACTTGTTTGATTAATAATGGTCTTGGAGCTAGAGAAGCAAGAAATAGAGTTAAACAAAAAATGGATTTATTTGAAGGTATTATCAGAGAGTCGACAAGAGATAAATAGGATAATTTTATAAGTTGTAAGTATGAGTTATTTGTTATGAAATTTTTAATTGTTGGGGATTTGCATGGAGACTTTGAAAATAGAAACCTATATAAATATAAAATAAACTCAAAAAGATTACCCTACTGATTGTAAAGTCGCTGATTCTGGTTAGATAGAAACACAAACTTTAAATAAGAGTTATGAAGCTTGAAAAAGAGAATGGGACATGTAAATAAACCAAGAGCAGGGACGATGCAGTTTTGGCCTAGATGTAAGGCTAAACGAATTCATACTAGAGTTAGGTCTTGGCCTAAATCAAAAGAACAAAGGGTTTTGGGCTTTGCTGGATATAAGGCTGGTATGACACACATTATGTATACAGATACTAAAAAAAATTCACCGACTGTGGGCCTTGAAGTTACTGTTCCTGTGACGATTATTGAGTGTCCGCCAATAAAACCTATTTCTATTCACTTTTATTCTTCTGATGCTTATGGATTAAAGCTTTCTTATTCTACACCTTTAAAAGATTTTGATAAGAGTCTAAAAAGGAAATTAAGTTTACCTAAGAAAGAGGTTAAAGAAAAGGAAGTTAAGTTAGATAATATTAAAGAAGTTAGAGTTTTAGTGCAAACATTACCTAAACTAACTGGAATTGGAAAGAAAAAACCAGAAGTTTTTGAATTAAGTTTACCTAGTGAAAATGTTGAAGAAGCTCATAATTTTGCTAAATCTATTATAGGAAAGGAAATAAAAGTTTCTGAAATTTTTAAAGCAGGAGAATATATAGATGTTCATGGTGTTACAAAAGGTTTTGGTTTTACTGGTCCGATTAAAAGATTTGGAATTTCTTTGAAAAGTCATAAATCAGAGAAGAAGAGAAGATCTGCTGGTAATTTAGGTGCATGGACTCCATCCAAGGTATCACCAACTGTGCCTCAGCATGGTCAACATGGTTTCCATACTAGGACAGCTTATAATAATTTAATTTTTGCTGTAGAGCAAGATGTTAAAAAGATTAATCAAAAAGGCGGAATTAAGAGATATGGAGAGATAAAAAATGAATATTTGTTGATCAAGGGTTCTGTTCCTGGACCTAGGAAGAGATTAATTAAATTAATTCCTACAATTAGGGATAAAAAGGCTGAACAATTAATGAATATAGAATATATTAGTACGAGCTCAAAACAATGAAACTATATAATTTACAAGGGAAAGTTGAAAAACAGATCAAGTTACCTAAACAATTTTCTGAAGAATTAAGATTAGATTTGATTAAAAAGGCTGTTTTAGCGATTCAAGCTAATAAAAGACAGAGGTATGGGGCTTCTAGTGAGGCTGGGATGAGACATTCTACTAAAATATCAAGAAGAAGAAAAAATTATAAGACTGGTTATGGTAGAAGTCTTGCAAGAATGCCTAGAAAAACTGTTTTGAGAAGAGGAACCCAGTTTATTTGGGTTGGAGCTCAAGCACCGGGTACTGTTGGCGGAAGAATAGCACACCCACCTAAGTCTGAAAAGATTTGGGAACAAAAGATGAATAAAAAAGAAAGAAGAATGGCTATAAGAAGTGCTTTAACTGCTACTTTACAAAAAGAATTATTAGAGAAGAGAGGTTATAAAGCAGAATCTTTGGTTGTTGTAAATGATTTTGAGAATTTGGACAAGACTAAAGATGTTATTAAGGTTTTAAATGATTTAAAATTAGATAAAGATGTTGAAAGAAGTTTTATTAAAAGAATGAGATCAGGTATAGGAAAATTAAGAGGAAGAAGATATAGAAGAGTGAAAGGTCCTTTAATTGTTGTTGGTGGTGATTGTAAATTAGTTAAATCTGCTAAGAACCTACAAGGTTTTGATATTTGTGCTGTTAATTCATTAAATGCTGAATTGCTAGCTCCTGGTTGTGTGCCTGGAAGGTTGACAATTTGGAGTGAAAAAGCTTTAGAAAAGATAGAAAAGGAGAAGTTGTTTATTTAAAATGGATGTGTATAACATAATTAAATTTCCTTTAACAACAGAAAAATCTGTTAGAATAATGGAAACAGAGAATAAAATTACATTTATAGTTTCAAATAAAGCTAAAAAAGGAGAGATAAAGGAGGCTTTGGAAAAGGTTTTCAAGGTTAAGGTGTTAAAAGTTACAACTTTGTTTACTCCAAAAGGTGTAAAGAAGGCTTATATTAAGTTACATCCAGATACACCTGCTATTGATATAGCAACACAATTAGGATTGATGTAAAGATGGGAAAACGAATAATTCAACAAAGGCGTGGAAGAGGAACTAGTACTTATAAGGCTGTTAGTTTCAAATTTAAAGGAAAACCAGGACATAGAGTTTATGACAATATAGAAAAAGAAGGTTTAATTAAAGGAAAAGTTATTGATTTAATTCATTGTGCTGGACATTCGGCTCCATTAGCTAAAGTTTTATTTGAAAATGGAGAAAAGCACCTAATGTTTGCTCCTGAAAAGCTAAGTAATTTATCAGAGATAAGCTCTGGTTTTAAGGCAGAAGTAAAGATTGGAAATGTTTTGCCTTTGAAAAATATTCCTCTTGGTGTTTCTATTTTTAATATTGAAACTTTGCCAGGGGATAAAGGGAAGTTGGTTAGAGGTGCTGGTACTTCTGCTATAATTACTTCGAAAACTACTAATAAAATAAAAATTAAATTACCTTCAAAAAAACTAAAAGATTTTAATCCTAATTGTAGGGCTTGTATTGGTATATTAAGCGGTGCAGGTAAAAGAGAAAAACCATTTGTTAAAGCAGGGAATAGATATCACGCAATGAAAGCTAAGAATAAACTTTATCCGAGAACATCTGGTGTTGCAATGAATGCTGTTGACCATCCTTTTGGTTCTGGAAGAGGAAGACATATTGGTAAACCTAAAATACCACCAAGACATGCTCCTCCTGGAAGAAATGTTGGTTTATTAAAGGCTAAAAGAACAGGTAAGAGGAAATAAACATGGCAAAAAAAGAATTTACATTTAAAGGAAAAACACTTGAAGAAATGAAGAGTATATCATTAAAAGAATTTATTGGACTGTTAGATTCAACAACTAGAAGATCCTTAAAAAGAGGATTTACAGATTCCCAAAAAACTTTATTGAAGAAGATTAAAGCAAAAAAGGAAGGAACTTATAAAAAAATAATAAAGACTCATTGTAGAGATATTGTTGTAATACCTGATATGTTGGAGATGGAAATATTTGTACACAACGGAAAAACTTTTGAAAAGGTTGTGATTTTAGAAGAGATGCTTGGACATAGGTTAGGTGAATTTGCAGATACAAGGAAAAGAATAAAACACTCTGCTCCAGGTATTGGTGCTACTAAGTCAAGTGCTTCAGCATCAGTTAAATAAAAATGGATGAAAAGATTAAAAAGGAAACTGTACCAGTAAAGAAAGAAACTAAGAATGTTTCTAAAGAGAAAACAACTAAAGATCACTCTGCAAAGGCATTTTCTTATAATCTTTCAGTTTCAACAAAACAATGTGTTGAAATTTGTTCATTTGTAAGAGGGAAAAATCTAGAAAAAGCAAGAGGATTGTTGAATCTTGTTTTAGAAAAAAAGATAGCAGTTCCTTTTAAAAGATATAACAAAGATATGCCACATAGAAGAGGAAAGGTTGCTTCTGGAAGATATCCGATAAAATCTATTAAAGAGGTGTTGAATGTATTGAATACTGCACAATCAAATGCAGAAAATAAAGGATTAGATTCAAAGAACTTAGTTATAAAATTAATAAAAGCAAACAAAGGGACTAAGAACTTCCACCCTGGAAGGAAAAGAAGAAGATTAATGAAAAATACTAATATTGAGGTTGAATTAGAGGAAAAATGATAGAACGAAAATTTTTAGATAAAAAGGTAAAAGAGCATCAAATCCAGGAATATATAGCTGAAAAGCTAAACAAACCAGGATATAGTCATACAGAGATACAAAGAACACCTTTAGGAGAAAGAATTATAGTTTTTACGTCTAAGCCTGGTTTAATTGTTGGAAGAAAGGGAGAAAATATTCATAGTCTGACAGAGGTACTAAAAAGAGATTTTGGTTTAGAGAATCCACAAATAGAGGTATCTGAAATACCTAATCCTGACTTAAACCCTCATTCGGTTGCAAAACATATTGCTCATACTTTTGAAAGGTTTGGGCCGTCTAGGTTTAAATTTATGGGGCATAAGATTTTACAAACTATGTTGAGTGCTGGAGCAAGAGGTGCTGAGATTGTTATCTCAGGAAGAGGGGTTCCGGGAAGTAGAGCTAAATCTTGGAGATTTAAAAAAGGTCATTTAAAGAAGTCAGGAGATGTTGCTGAATCTTTAATTAGAAAGGGTTTTGCTGTTGCTAATTTAAAGTCTGGATCTGTAGGTATTAAAGTTAGTATATTAACACCTGATGTTAAACTTCCAGATGAAATTGTGTTTATTGAAAAAGAAGTTGAAGAAGAAAAGGAAGTAGTTGAAGTAAAAGAAGAACCTAAAGAAAAAAAGGAAGAAAAGAAAGAAGTTAAGGAAAAAACAACTAAGAAGAAAAAAGAGACTAAGAAAAAAACAACAAAAGTAAAAAAGGAAACTAAGAAGAAAGATGGCAATATTAAAGTATAAAGATATTAAAAATTTAAGTCTAAAGGATTTGGAAAGCAAGTTTAAAGATTTGAAAAAAGAATTAATTAAATCCAAGTCACAAGTATCTGGAGGATCTGCTCCTGAAAATCCTGGAAGAATTAAAGAAATTAAAAGAACTATTTCAAAAATATTAACATATAAAAACCAAGGAGGTATGTCAAAAAAGCAATGAGTGAAATATGTCATAAATGTGGTCTACCCAAAGATCTATGTGTTTGCGAAACTATAGCTAAGGAAGAACAACAAATTAAAGTGAAGATAGTTAAAAGACGTTTTGGAAAATTGACGACAATAGTTGAAGGTTTTGATTCAGATATAAACCTTAAAGAATTGACAAAAAAGCTTAAGTCAAAATTTGCTTGTGGTGGAACATTAAAAAATAATGTTATTGAGCTGCAAGGAGATCATAGACAAAAAGTTAAAGAAGAATTAGAAAAACTAGGCTTTGTTTCAGTATATGTAGCATAATGTATTTGGTAAAAAAAGAGTTAATTGGCTCTTGGATAGAGGTAGTTGACTCAAAAAATAAAACCCTTTTAGGTTTAAAGGGGAAAGTTGTAGATGAAACAAAGTTTACGCTAAAAATTCAGACAAAAGACAAGATGAAAAGATTAATAAAAAGCCAGATTGTGCTTAAAATTGGTGATTATTTGGTAAAAGGAGAAAAATTGGTTGGAAGGCCAGAAGATAGAATAAAAAAATGAAAAAAACAAAAAAAATCGGAATTGAAGTTGTTTTTCCTAAACAGAAATGTGATGATAAAAAATGTCCTTTTCATAGTAGTTTATCTATTAAAGGAAGGATATTTACAGGCACTATAAAGTCAAAAGATACTAACAAGACTGCAGTTGTTACGTGGTCAAGGTTAGTTAAGGTTAAAAAATATGAAAGGTTTGAGAAAAGAAGAACCAAATTAAAAGCTCATAATCCTTTATGTATAAATGCTAAAATAGGAGACAAAGTTAAGATTGCAGAATGTAGAAAATTAAGTAAGACTAAAAATTTTGTAATATTACAAGTACTAAAATGAAAGCGATAAAATCTCAAATTCCAAAAAGTATTCCAAGAGGATCAAGAATGCCTGTTTGTGATAATTCAGGGGCTAAGGTTGTGTTCTTGATATCTATAAAGGGATCTAAAACTGTTAAAGGAAGATATCCTGCAGCTGGAATAGGGGATTTGGTTAAGGTTTCAGTTATTAAAGGAACAAAGGAAATGAGAAAACAAGTTGTTCCTGCAATTGTTGTTAGACAAAAGAAAGAATATAGAAGACCGAACGGAGTTAGAATAAAGTTTGAAGATAATGCAGTAATTGTATGTAAAGATGAAAAAGGAAACCCGAAAGGAACTATATTTAAGGGGCCGGTTGCTAAAGAGGCGACAGAAAGATGGTCACCAATATCAAAAGTAGCGAGTGTTGTGGTTTAAAATGAAAAAATTATTTTCAAGAACATGGAAATCAAGTAAACAACCAAGAAAGCAAAGGAAGTATAGACATAATGCTCCTTTTCATATATTGGGGAAATTTGTAAGTGCGAATCTTTCAAAAGAATTAAAGGAAAAATATGGAAGAAGAAATTTTGGTGTGAGGACAGGAGATAAAGTTAAAATCATGAGAGGACAATTTAGAAAACAAATAGGTAAAGTTGAAAAAATGAATATTAAAGAAGAAAAAGTGTATATTCAAGGAATTGAAAACATTAAAAAGGATGGAAGCAAGGCATTTTATCCGATTCATCCATCAAATTTACAAATAATTGAATTAAATTTAGGAGATAAAAAGAGGAAAAAAAGTTTGGAGACAAAAAATGGGAAAGAACCATCTAAAAAGACTAAATAGCCCTAAAATATGGGGTTTACCAAGGAAAGGAACAAAGTGGGTAACTAGACCTAGCTCTGGGCCTCATGTTTTAAAGAGATCTATTCCTTTGAATATCTTACTTAAAGATTTTTTGAAAATATCAAAAACAACTAAAGAGAGTAAGCAACTACTTTCTCAAGGTCAGATTAAAGTAGATAATAAAATAAGAAAAGATATTAAATTTCCTGTTGGTTTGTTTGATACAATTTCTATTGAAGGTGTGAAAGAATATTATAGATTGTTGTTAAATAATCGAGGTAAATTTACTCTTAAGAAAATTACAGACAAAGAGGCACTGCTTAAACCTAGGAAAGCTATTAGAAAAACAATTATCAAAGGAAAAAAGACACAAATTACTTTTTATGATGGTCATAATGTGTTGAACCTTAAAGATAATATTAAACTAGGACAAACAGTTATGTTTGATTTATCAACTAATAAAGTAAAGGAAGTTATTGATTTTGAAAAGGGAAACACAATATATATTACAGATGGAAGACAACAAGGTAAAGTTGGTATTCTAAGTAATATTGAAGACAGAAAAGGCTTTATCTCTCCTGAAATAGAGTTTAAGGTTGGTAAAGAGGTTTTAAAAACAAAAAAGGAATATGCTTTAGTAATTGGAAAGGCTAAGGCTTTAATTACAATATGAATGTGATGAAACAAATAAGGGTAGAGAAATTAACACTCAATATAGGAGTTGGGCAAGCAGGAGATAAATTAGAGAAAGCTACAAAATTGCTTGGCTTGATTTCAGGTTCTAAACCAGTTCAAACTAGGACTATGAAAAGAATCCCTACTTGGGGTTTGAGACCTAAATTGAATATTGGATGTAAAGTAACTCTAAGAGGAGAGAAGGCTAAAGAGCTTTTAGTTAGGTTATTATCTGCTAAAGATAAATTAATTAGTTTAAATTCCTTTGACAAATTTGGAAATTTGTCGTTTGGTATTGCTGAATACATTGACATTCCAGGAGTTAATTATGATCCTGATATTGGGATTATTGGATTAGAGTGTGCTGTAACTGTAGAGAGGCCTGGATTTAGAATAAAGAGAAGAAGAATTAAATCAAAAGTGTCTAAAAGAAATTTTATTACAAGAGAAGAATCTGCAGAATATTTCAAATCAAATTTTAAAATAAAAATTAAGGAAGAGGAAGAAGAATGACATCAAAAAATTTTGAAAAGGCGTTTAAACAATTGAAAATAGAAGATAAGAAAAAGAAATACATTAAGCATAACAAACCTCAAGAAAGGAAGTTTGGGATTGGTTCAAGAAGATGTAAAAGGTGTGGAAAATATGGTTCACACATACAGAAGTATGGATTACATTTATGCAGACAATGTTTTAGAGAAATAGCAAAAAAATTGGGATTCAAAAAATATAATTAAAAATGGCATTAAACGATACATTAGCAAATATTTTATCTCACATGTTGAATTGTGAGAAAAAAGGTAGAGAAGATTGTGTAGTTAGAAGTCTATCTAAGGTTTCTTTAAGTATCTTAGAAATATTAAAAAGCAAAGGCTATATTAAAGAAATTGAAGTTATAGAAACTACAAAAGACAATTTAGCAAAGATTACTTTGGCAGGTATGATAAACAAATGTGGTGTTATAAAACCAAGATTTTCTGTTAAACTAAAAGATTATGAGAAGTTTGAAAAAAGGTTTTTACCAGCTAAAGATTTTGGTGTTATTATTGTTTCAACAAATAAAGGAATAATGACACATATTGAAGCTAAAGATAAAAAATTAGGAGGAAAGTTATTAGCTTACTGTTATTAAAAATGCAATCAAAAGTTGTTTTGGATATTCCGGAAGGTATAAATTTTAAGCATGAAGGACAGAATGCGATAGTTAGTGGTCCTAAAGGAGAAATAAAAAGAAAACTATTTCATCCAAGAGTTAGAATTATGCAAAAGGAAAATAAAATAACTTTTCATGCAGAAAAGATATCGAAAAAAGAAAAGTGCTTAATTGGCACACTTTCTAAACATATAGGTAATATGTTTAAAGGAGTTAATGAAGAGTTTGTTTACAAATTGAAAATATGTTCGGGACACTTTCCTATGACTGTTGCGAAAGAAGGCGATAATATAGTTATTAAAAATTTCTTAGGAGAAAAGGTTCCTAGGAAATCTAGGATAATGGAAGATGTGAAAGTTGAAATAAAAGGAGATGAGATTATAGTAAACTCTATAAATAAGGAATTTGCTGGACAAACAGCTGCAAATATTGAACAATCAACAAGGATTACTAATAAAGATAGAAGAAAATTTCAAGATGGTTGTTATATAACTGTTAAAGCAGGTAAAGAAGTATGAAAAGATTATTAGAACAAAGGAATATTGCAAAAAAGAAAAAGCCAGATTTTAAGAGGACGGATTCTAATAAATATAAATTTAATAAAAAATGGGCTAAGCCTCGTGGACTACATAATAAAAGAAGATTAAAGAAAAAAGGACATCAGAAATGTGTAAAAGATGGTTATAGATCTCCTTGCAAAGTTAGAGGTCTAAACAGAGATGGTAAAAAAGAAATTTTGATTTTTAATGTTAATGATTTGGGAAGTGTTGTTGATGGTTGTGTAGCGAAAATAAGCTCTAGTGTTGGTATGAGAACTAAAGTTAAAATTGTAAATGAATGTGTTAAAAATAAAATTGAAATTGTTAATTTGAAAAATGCTGGTAAGTTTTTGAATGATGTTAAAGATAAATTAGCTAAGAAGAAAAAAGAAGGTGTAGCTAGAAAAGAAAAGAAGAAGAAAGAGAAGGCTAAATTGTTGAAAAAAGCAGAAGAAAAGAAGGATGAAAAGAAAGAAGGAGATATTAAAAAAGAAGTTTTAGATTCAAAAGTAGAAAGAAAGGATGTTCCTAAACAAGATCTTAAAAAACAAGATACAACAAGACAAAAGGCAGGTCATATGGCTAGTAGTGTGCCTGGAGCTAAACAATGAAATTAGATTTGAAAAAAAGGTTGGCTTCTAGATTAATGAATGTGGGAGTTAAAAGAGTAAAGTTTGATTCAAGTAGATTAGAGGAGATAAAAGAAGCTATTACTTCGTCTGATATAAGATCATTGGTTAAAGATAAAGCTATTGTTGAAAAACAAGAAAAAGGTGTTTCAAGAGTAAGAGCAAATAAGAATCTAGTTCAGAAAAGAAAAGGAAGAAGAACTGGTGCTGGTTCAAGGAAAGGGAAAAAAACAGCAAGATTAGGAAATAAAAAGGCTTGGATGATAAAGATTAGACTTCAAAGAGAATTTATTAAGATGTTGAAAGATAAAAAATTAATTAATGCTAAAAACTATAGAAGATTATATGTTTTATCAAAATCAGGATTTTTTAGAAGCAAGAGACATATTCAGGTTTATGTAAAAGAATATAATTTAATTGAGAAAGATGGCAAAAAATAAAAATTACACTGTAAGGTATAAGAGAAAAAGGTTGAGTAAAACCGATTATAGTAAAAGGAAAGGCTATTTAAGTTCTGGGAAGCCTAGGTTAGTTGTTAGAGGTAGCTTGAATAATATTTTATTACAAGTTGTTGAGTTTCATCCAACTGGTGACAAAGTTGTTTCTACTGCTCATTCATCTGGATTAAAAAAACTAGGGTGGAAACATCATACAGGTAATATTCCAAGTGCTTATTTAACTGGATATATGTTAGGTAAAAAAGCTAAAGTTAAAGAAGTTGTTGTTGACTTAGGTTTAAGTGTTGCTACTAAAGGTTCAAGGTTATTTGCTGCTATTAAAGGGGTTGTTGATGGTGGATTAAATGTTCCTTGTTCAGAGGGTGTTTTCCCTAAAGAAGATATTATTAAAGGAAATGTTATTGAAAAAAATTATGAAAAGATTAAAAAACAATACAAAACTCCCCCTATAGGTATGGTAAAGGATTTTGAAACAGTGAGGGATAAGATAAAATGACTGAAGAAATAAATTGGAAGCCTAGAACTCTTTTAGGTAAACAAGTTTTAGCTAAAGAGATTACTGATATTAGCGAGGTATTAAACAAAGGTATAAGAATATTAGAGTCTGAAATTGTAGAAGTTTTAATTCCTGGATTAGAGACTGAATTAGTTTCTGTTGGACAATCTAAAGGAAAGTTTGGTGGGGGAAAGAGCAGTATTTGGAGACAGACTCAGAAAAAGACAAAAGAAGGAAATAAACCGAAGTTTGCTACAGCTGCTGTTTCTGGAAATAAAGATGGTTATGTTGGAATTGGTTTTGGAAAAAGTAAAGAGACTGTTCCTGCAAGAGAAAAAGCTATTCGTAAATCTAAGCTAAGTATAATTAAAATTGTTAGAGGTTGTGGAGATTGGGCTTGTGGTTGTGCTGAAACACATTCTATTCCGTTTAAAGTTTCTGGTAAATGTGGTAGTTCGATTGTTGAATTGATTCCTGCTCCTAAAGGAACTGGTTTATGTGTAGAAGATGAGTTGAAAAAGATTTTGAAAGCTGCAGGTATTAAAGATATTTATTCGAAAACTTATAAAAGCAAGACTAAACTTAATTTGTTTAAGGCATGTTTTTATGCACTGGGGCAACTTGAAAAAATAAAAGTTACTGAAGAATATGCAAAAAAAAGTGGATTAGTTGAGGGAATGATAGAAAATGGAAAAGATAGCAATAGTGAGAGTTAGAGGAGATACCAAGATTAGAAAAGGTATTAAGGATACACTAGCTATGCTTAGGTTGTATAGAAAAAATACTTGTGTGATTATGGATGCTAAAAAAGAACTTATTGGTATGTTGACTAAAGTTAAAGATTATGTTACTTGGGGTGAGTTGGATAAAGAAACTTTTAAACTGTTGTTAGAGAAAAGAGGTTTATTACCTGGAAAATCCAAATTAGATGAGAAATATTTAAAAGAACATGTTAAATTAGGATTTGATGAGTTTACTTCAGCTGTTTTTGAAGGTAAGAAGAATTTAAAAGATGTTCCTGGTTTGAAAAAGTTTTTTAGATTGAACCCTCCTGTTGGTGGTTTTGAAAGAAAAGGTATTAAAATTGTTTATGCTAGTGGCGGTGCTTTAGGTTATAGAAAAGATGGCATTAATAAATTGATAAGGAAGATGGTATAAAAATGGAATATAAAGTAGTTACACTAAAGGATAGTCTTGTTGATTGTCATCATTTGTTATCTTATTTTTATCTTGAAAAAGTATCTGAGGATTATGTTAAATGAAATTTAAAAGAAAAAAGAATGTTAGGTTAAGAGGAGGAAGCAGCCATGGTTGGGGTGCTAAGAAAAAACATAGAGGAGCAGGTAATAGAGGTGGAAGAGGTATGGCTGGTACTGGTAAAAGAGCTAATCATAAAAAAGGATATATTCTTAAGTTTAGAAAGAATTACTTTGGTAAGTTTGGGTTTAAAAGACCTAATGCTAATGAGTATAAAACAGTTAATGTATGTGAGCTAGATAAGTATCTAGGTAAGAAAGAAGGAGATTTTTATTTAGTTGATATTAAAGAATTTAAATTATTAGGAAAAGGTGCTGTTAGTAAAAAATTTAAAGTTAATTGTTCTAAAGTTTCTAAATCAGCAGAAGAAAAGATAAAAAATGCTGGTGGAGAGGTAAATGTCAGTACTTAGAAAATTAATGGGCTATCTTCCAGAAGTTAAAGGTCCTGCACAGAAAAAATTAAGTTTTAAAGAAAAATTAAAGTGGACTTTGATTATTTTAGTTGCTTTTTTTGTTTTAAGTATTATTCCTTTGTATGGTTTAAGTGTTAATAATTTAGAGAATTTTGAACAGTTATCTATTATCTTAGGTGCAAGTTTTGGTTCAATTTTATCTTTAGGTATTGGGCCTATTGTAACTTCCTCTATTGTATTACAGTTGCTGACTGGGTCTGGATTATTAAATATAGATTTAAGTACTCCAGATGGTAAAAGTTTTTTTCAGGGATTGCAAAAGATTTTGGCTATTTTCTTTATAATTTTTGAAGCTATTGTGTATGTTATGATGGGTGGTTTAAGTCCAGAGGCTGGTTTACATAATTATGGTACTTTACAATTTTTGTTGATTTTTCAGTTGTTTTTAGGTGGTTTGATGGTTTTATTTATGGATGAAGTTGTTAGTAAATGGGGTTTTGGTTCTGGTGTTTCATTATTTATTGCTGCAGGTGTTTCATCTCAGATTTTTGTTAGAGCGTTTAGTCCTTTGACTCAAGCAGGTAGTATTGCTTGGGGAACTGGTTTGGCTCCTGTTGGACAAGTTTGGGTATTTATTTCTTCTGTATTAGGACAAGATTTACAGACTGCATCTTTAGCATTTTTTGCGATATTCTTTACTGTGGCTGTATTTGCTATATCTGTTTATGCACAGGCTATGAAAGTAGAAATTCCTTTGTCATTTGGAAGGGTTCGTGGTTATGGAATGAGATGGCCTTTAAGATTTATTTATACTTCAAACATCCCTGTTATTTTAGTTGCTGCTTTGTTAGCTAATGTACAACTTTGGGCTAGATTATTAGAAAATTGGGGTCATCCTTTACTTGGAACTTTTTCAGGAAGTGTTCCTATATCGGGTTTTGTAATGTGGGTTTATCCTCCGAATCTTGTTTCTGTTATAGTTAATAATCAATTTACTTTTTCAATTATTTTGAGAGCTTCAGTATATGCTTTATTTATGATGGCTGGTGCTACTCTTTTTAGTGTTTTTTGGGTACAGACTGCTGGTATGGATGCTAAGAGTCAGGCTAAACAAATTATGAGTTCTGGTTTGCAAATTCCTGGTTTTAGAAGAGATGAAAGAGTACTTGAGAGAATTTTGAAAAGATATATTGGTCCTTTAACTATTATGGGTGCTTTAGCTGTTGGATTCTTAGCTGCTTTAGCAGATTTAACAGGTGCTTTGGCTAATGGGACTGGTATATTATTGACTGTTATGATTGTGTATAAGTTGTATGAAGAAGTAGCTCAACAGCATATGATGGATATGCATCCTGCCTTAAGAAAGATGATGGAGAAGTAAGAGGATTAGTTTTTATGTCCTTGGGATTAATTTGATTGTGTCTTTTTCTCTTTTCCGTTCTGCATATATTTCTGTTATAGTAGGAGCTACCTTATAAGAAAGAGCTGCTAGAATTAAAGATAAAATAGTTATAGTAGAGTTTCTACTTTTTCTAGCATCGTACTCATTAATCTCTTCTTTAACTAATTCTCTTAATTTTTCTGAATGCATTGTTAGCCCAGAAGCAGATATTCCTAATTCGCTCACTGATCTAGATATGTTTCCTCTTAAAGACTTTTTTGTTTGATAAGCAGTAGAATCAGAAGTAACAGGATCCACTTCTATTACGATATTATCTAAGCTTAAGTATGCTCCATGTAGTTTATTCATTAGTTGTGTTGAAGATTCGAAAATTTGTGAATTCCTTAATGAGAGATAAAGGTTTGCTTCAGGAGATAATCTTTGTTCTACTCTATCTGTATCAAATAATCCAAAATATGCTGATGCAGATAAACTTGCAAAAACAAGAATATTACTAATCTTTTTTCCTCTTGAAATTCTTTTATTATATGTTTCACGTAGTTCTTTTTTGGGTTCTGTGTCTCTAAATAACATTTTTATCTTAAAAAAGGGAAAGAATAGTTCTTTTTAAAGGTTTTGAAGATTTAAGTTTCTATGGCAAATTCTATAATTTCTTGTTTTTTTCTTGGATTTAAAGAAACATGGATCTCTCCAGTTGATTTCTTAGCTAATAGCCAGCTATCATTAATTAGTTCTTTAATGGCATTTTTAAAATCTTTTTTTCCAGGTTTTGTGTTTAATAGATAAGTTGAAATTCCTTTTCTTAAATTTTTAATTTCTGTGTGTTTTCCGCCCCAAGTCCTAGATAAAATTAAAGATCTTAATATCTGTTTTTTGATTAGATTCTTTATAAATTATTTTGTTTTTTGAATTATTTAAATATTTAGTATAAAAAGTATACTTTATGGTAAAGAATAGAAACGTTTATATATTAGCATGTTTATCTATTATTAAGATGGAAATTTCGATATTTGTGAGGACTTTAGGTGGTTGTAGTACTGCCAGAGTATTAGAGTATTTAATAACTTCTAGAGAGTTGCCTGTGCATCAATCAGATGTTATAAGAAATAGTAAGGTTTCTAAAGTTACTGTAATTAAGGTTTGGAAAGAAATGATAGGAAATAGGTTAATAGAGTATGATAGAACTATTGGAAAGGCTATGCTCTACAAATTAAATATTGAAGATTTGAAAGTGAAGAAATTAATTGATTTGTATAATGTTTGTTTAAAGCAAGAGGCAGAGGCTGGATTGAAAGAAGTTGAGATTAAAGTTCCAGTTTAGAATTAGTAAAGTTTATAAAAACTGTTTTTAAAATATAGTTAATGGCAAGAAAAAAGAAGAGGTCTAAAAAAGATTTTAGTTTTGTATATGTTTTAATAGGTGTGGTTTTTGGAGCTGGTTTATTGGGTTTAGGTTATTTAATTGGTAGTTCTATGGATGTTGAGCCTGTTGTTGAAACTGTTGTTCAAGTTGAGAATTATGATTTGATAAGTTCTGCTGAAATTGTGATACCTGCTGTTGATGACGCTGGGAAAGGTGTTGCAACTATTTTATCAATTGGTGTTACTGAAGGGATAGGTAGGGCTTTAGTTGATATTGATACTTTATTGTTTTGGACAGATACTCAGAGCAGTATAAGAACTGCTAGAAATGTTGCTGCTAATATTACTGGTATAGATGATTCTGATTATAATTTGATTTATGAAATAAATGCAGATGCTGCAGTTATTGGAGGGCCTAGTGCTGGAGCAGCTATTACTATTGCAACTGTTGCTGCTTTAGAAGGTTTTGAAATAAATGATCATGTTATGATCACAGGCGGAATAAATCATGATGGAACTATAAGTCCTGTTTCTGGAATCTTAGAGAAGGCTACTGCTGCTAAAGATATTGGTGCTGAAGTATTCTTAGTTCCTTTATTGCAGAGTCAAGATGTTATTTATGAAACAAGAGAATATTGTGAGCTTATTGGTGGTTTTGATTTTTGTACTGTTGAGCAGTATCCTGTGGTTGTTGATTTATCATCTGAAGCTGATTTAGAAGTTATAGAAGTTGGAACTGTTGAAGAGGCTTTGGAATATTTTAGAGTTTAAAGTTCATTCAAAAACCAATTTAATTTTGTTATAGGGATAATTGGTATATTTTCGTGAGAAGTTATATCTTCTTGGTGTTGAGTTACTATTATAGGCAGAATTTCTTTATTTGTGAAGTTTTTGTAGAATTCTGCTCTTTCTATGTGTTTTTTAATTGCTGTTTTTAAAGCTGAAGATTTATATCTGTTATTTGACCATTTTTTGCAGTCAATTAATATTATTTTATTAGAAGATTCTGCTATGACGTCATATTGTCTTTTAGTTTTCTTTAATGTTTTTACTATGTTGTGTTTTGCTTTAAAATCATTTTCTTCTAAAATAAAAGATGTTAATTTTTCGAAATCTTGCCAGTTGTTTTCTCTACAATAGTTTATTAGAGTTTGGATATTTTTTATATTTTCTAAGTTCATTTAAGTGGTATGTTTTAGGAGAATTTAAATGTTTTTATGAATTATTTCTCTTGTTTTTTCAATCATTTCCTTACACATTTCAGCTAGCATGTCGAATTCTTCCTTTTTTTCAAATTCTATCTTTACACCATATTGGAAATCTTCTCTTATCTTTATAATACTGCTTTCATGCATTTCCTCTGCTTTTGTAATTTTTAATGTATCAATAAATTTATCATCAATATCTAACTTTCCTTCTTCTTTTAACACTTCAATTAGGGCAAGAGTACATTCCTGATTCCTACTTTCATATCCAAACTTTCTTGATATAGCTAAAAAACAATGGTAAATACAATAGAAAAAAGCACTTGCAGACCAATCTGAAAATCCTCCTTTATCAAAATATAGAGCTGCATTTAGGTTGTGTTCTGCTTTTATAATGTGTTTCTCAACCAGGTTTTTGTCTTCCTCTGCTTTGATTAATCCTCTATGTGCCCCTATCTCTTCTATTTCTCTTTTAGCTTTGTTCAAGCACCATTTAACCTTATTAGAAGCGTGTGACATTCTTTATTACCTCTACTAATTTTTCATAACCATGCAAGGCGTAGCCTCTTTTTATAATATTCAAGAGAACTTTATCTTTATTTTTTAAATTTTTAGTTAAGTCTTTGGGGGTTTGTTTTACTGTATGTATTGCTTTAGTAGATATAATCCTCCTTTTAGCAATTATTTGTTTTATTGTTTTATGTTTTTCTTTTTTAAACACAATTAATAAATCTATATCATTAGCAGTTTTAAAATTCCTTATAATAGAACCAAATATTATTGCAATATCAACGTGTTCGAATAATTCCTTAAATTCTTCTAACCATCTTGTGGCTTTTTCTCTTGCTTCTTTTATAAGTAAGGTTTCTATTAATCTAAAAACGTAATAATCTTCTAGGTTTGGTTTATAGAAGACGGCTTTACCCATTTTTTTCCCTGTAATTAGTTTTTGTTTTTCTAGGTTTTTCATTGCCTTGAATGAGCCTGCAGAGGTAATTTTTATTTTTTTAGTAATGTTATTTGAGTTGTAATCATTGGAAAAATCTTTAGTTAAAAGTAATAAAATTTCAGTTTCCTTGTTTGATAATGGTTTCATATTAACTTTTTGTTAGTATATATTAACTATTAGTTAGTATTTAAAGGTTTTGGTTAAAATACCATACTTATATGGTTATTACACCATATTGTCAACTCTTTTTCTTAATCTCTTAAAGTTTAGAAGAAGTATTCCTTTTTGTTTTCATCAAAACGTATTTTTATTATTTTTCTTTTAATTATTTTTTCTTAGAAATAGAAACTTTTAAATAAGTAATAAGATAAAATCCATAGAGAGGTGATATTAATGAAATATAAGAATTTTCTAATGATGTTTTTTATAAGTATTTTTTTGACAACTTCTGCAGTGGCTGATGAATGGGAATCTATGGATTCTGGAACAGAACAAGACTTACATTCTGTTTTTATGCTTAATGTTGCGACAGGATGGGCTACAGGAGGATTAGGTATTGGTTTTGCAGGTACATCTGAACCAACTATTTTAAAAACGTTAGATGGTGGAGATTCATGGGAGCCACAAACACTTCCAGATGAATTATTAGGTAGTGATATTATTTATTCGGTTTGTTTTTCTGGTGTTGAAGATGGATGGGCTGTAGGTTCTGGTGGAACTATTCTAAAAACAGATGATTCTGGTGACAGTTGGGTTCTTCAAGATGTTTTAGATTATCCTGGAACTCTAATGGATGTTTGGTGTTTTGACGAAAATACAGCTGTTATTGTTGGTGATTCTAGTGTTGATTCAATTTTAAGAACTTCAAATGGTGGTTTGACTTGGCCGTCTGTGCTAGCTGATGATGTTTCAATGAATACTGTTTTCTTTGTAGATGATGTTGGTTATGCAGGAGGAACTAATGGAGAATTTTATAGAAGTGAAGATGGTGGAGCAAGTTGGGAGTTAAGATCTACTATACTTTATGAAGATGAAGAGGTTGGTGGTAAAATACTTCATGATATTTATTGTTCTGATGAAGAAACTTGTTGGGTTGCTGGTTCTAATGAAATAGTTCATTTAACAGAGGATGGAGGAAGTAGCTGGGAAGATTATAGTAATGGAGGGGCTGTTTCTGGTTTAAGAGCTATAGAATTTATTAATACTACTGATGGTTTTGTTGGAGGACAGAATGTTATTAGATATACTGGTGATTCTGGGTTGGAATGGAATGTTTCTATGGCTGACATAAGTTATGCTAGTGGTAATTTGCCTTTTAACATGGTGAGAGGTATTGATTGTGATGGTGATGTTTGTTGGGCTGTTGGAGATGAAGGACATATTTTGAGATATGGTGAGCCTTTGTTTGCTATTTGGGAGCCACCTGTAACTGAAATTCCTTTAGATGAACCAGAGGAAGAGCAACCATCACATTGTGTTCCGTTTTTCGATGATTGTGAGGCTGGATGGTATCCTGTGCCTATTTATGACTCTGCTGGATGTATAGTTGATTATGTTTGTGTTAAAGAAGAAGATTATCAAAAGATGGAAATTTCTGAAGAGGATATGGACCAGTTTTCTAGTTATTTGCCTGAAGTTCCAGGAATTGGTGAAAATGAAAGAATGAATGCATTTATTGATGACGAGGTTATAGGTATTATTATTGTTGAAGGCAAAGTTAACTTAGTTTCTGGGAAGGAAATAGATAAGACTTCTCTTAGTGTTTATTTAAGTGAAGAAACATTAGATATGATTGTTGACTCTGAAGACCCTATGCAGGCTGCTTTAGATGCTATTGATAGCGGAGATATTGTAATAAAAGGAGATAGTTTTAGTGGAAAGGTGAAAGTCTTCTTTTTGAAGATAGCAATGGTATTTATTTAAAAATTTTTCTTTTAATTTATATCTTTTAGTAAAGTCTTTAACATGTCATAGAACTGAATAATTACAACAATTAGTTAGGTTATTACGATCTGCAAAAGGATAATCGTGAACAAACAATCCATCTGGCTTCACAATCTTTTTTAACTGGGAATTTAACTTCCAAAAATATAGATCTCCGTTTACAAATCTTTGGTCCCATTCCCCATAGAAGTCTGGAGAATCAAAAAGATTAAATGAGGTTGCAACATTTATTGAAGCCGTTTCTAAAAAGTTTAAACAATTCATTTTAGTTAAGTCTGCTCTATGAACCTCGTAAGTTTTATCTTTATTTTTTCCAATATCTACCCCGATTACTCTTTTCGCTCCTAATTCAGTTAATGTTCTACAAAGCCAAGGGCGGAACATATCTCCACCACCATAATCCATAAATCCTGTATTTCCACAACCCAGATCTAAAAAGGATTTTCCTTCAAATGATTTAATTCCTACACTAATTAGTTGGTTTAATTTTGTGTTAACATAGTACAAAATCTCCTGCCTGTAGGTTTTATCACACCCGTAAAGATATTTATCAGTTATTTTAGATCTTATCGAAGCTTCTAATTCGTTAACGATTTTTTTTTGAGATTTATCCATCTTTGATTGATACTCCCAATCACTGATTTCAATTATTTTCATTCATTACCTCCTAGAGAACATTTGTGAATTTGTTTTAAGATTCCTATATACTTTTATTCTTTCTATTGTTGGTTCTATTCCTTCTTTAAGTTCTGAGTGCCATGGCTGAGTTTCTGAATGGATTTGTAATAAGTCTTTTATTTTATCTAAAGTTAAATCTCTTGGTATGTTTTGGAGTAATTTTCTTATTTTTGGTTTTCTATTTCTACTTAATGAAGGTGTTTTAAATTTTTTCATATCTGAGTAAATTCTATGCAATGCTCTTAGGCTTTCACCACATGAAATCTGTTCTTTGCCTAAAACTTCATAAAATGGTTTAATGTAGTCTACATCTTGGACCTTTTGTAGGTCATTAGCAACCATACATAACCTTTCTAATCCAGTAGCAGCTATTGAAACTTCATCATCTATTTCATCCAATCCAGTTGTTTGGCCAGAATTTGATATTGGTTTCCAAAGGAATCTCTGAATTGTGGCAACATCAATATATTTTGGGCTTTCTTTTGTACTAATATTTACATTAATTTCACTTCTATAACCCCAAGGAGTTAATATAGGGATTGCACCTTTTTCTTCAGGTATACTTTTATAAAGATTCGTTGCTAAGAAAGTTAATCTAGATGTATCTGAGATCAAATTCTCTTCTGGAACTCCTTGTTCTAGGAATACTTGCTTAGAAATAATATCTTTTGGAATATTAAAATCAAAATCATATTTTCCATTTATTATCTCTTTTACTTTTCCTCCGGCCTGATAAGAAGGATATATTGAGTTTTTGCTAATGCCTAAATCTTCAAATAATTTAAATAATGCTTTAGTTTGTTTTCTTTGTAAATCTACAGAATTTGATCTATCTTTAAGACTAACCATACCAAATAAGTCTGCCATCTCAAAGACCCCAAGATATTTCCAAGAATCACTAGAGCCCATCAAAGGGAAATCATTTAACCTGATACAGCTTTGGATAGTTGAGAATACATAATCATGATCAAAATCAGCATATTTCCCATGTTCTTCTAACCAAGGATGTTCTGTAAAACTTAAATTAAAAGTTCCAGGAAAGCCTTTATGAATTAAAGGAGATCTATCTATTTTGACACATCCAGGATATTTTTCTAAATTTTGTACTTTTTCTCTTAGTTCTTTGTATTTCATACTACCTTAGAGTAAGAAATTATACTTAAGGATATGGTGTAAAAAATATTACTACAGAATAGAAAGATTTAAAAGGCTAAAAGTTCTACAGAATATTATGGAAATACAGCAATATTTAGAAAAAATAGGACTAAATAAGCAAGAATCGTTAGTTTATCTAAACACATTAAAATTAGGAATAGCAAAAGCTAGTGAAATAGCTCAAAAAGCTAATATTAAAAGAGAGGCTTCTTATTATATTCTAAAAACTCTTCAAGAAAAGGGATTTATCAGTGAAGTTATTAAATCGGGAGTTAAACACTATAGTGCTATTCAACCTAAAAGAATCTTAGAAATAATAGAAGAAGAAAAACAACAAAAAGCAGAATCAATTAAAGAAATTCTACCAGAATTAGAAGCTTTACAAAAGATTGCGTTAACAAGACCAAAAATAGAAGTTTATGAGGGAGTAGGAGGTTTTAAAACAATTTCAGCTAAATTAGTAGAAAAAGAAAATCAAGAGCTATACGCGTATATACCAGAAAAAATACTAGAATTTCTTCCAGCATTTCATCCACAATTTAGACGGAAAAGAAAAGAAAAGAAAATACATCTTAAAGTTATTACTGAGAAAACAAAAGCTATGTTAAATTTAAAGAAAAAAGATAAAGAAGAGCTAAGAAGAATAAGATTTAATGATGGTGTGATTAAAAATTTAAATTCTGTTTTATATATTTTAAAAGATGCTATATTAATTTTAAAAGCTAATGAAAAAGAGCAACTGGGTGTTTATATAAAAGAAGAGAGCATAGCTGGGCTTCAGAAGAATATTTTTGAGAAGATTTGGAAAGATTCAATTTAGAAAATAATTTAAAGAGAAGGTATTATTGAAGTTCTATGGCAAAGAATACATTTTTTACTAGTACTGCAATTGATTATCCTTCTGGAAAACCTCATGCAGGTCATCTATATGAAAAGATTTGTACAGATGTTATAGCTAGATGGGAAAGACTTAAAGGGAAAAAAGTTCATTTTTCAACTGGTTTAGATTGTCATGGAAGTAAAATAGAGAGATATGCTAAAGAAGCAGGAAAAAGTCCAAAGAAGTTTGTTGAAGATATGGAAAAATTCTTTTTAAAACTATGTAAAGATTATAATATTAGTTATGATGATTTTATTAGAACTACAGAAGAAAGACATAAAAAAACTGTTGTTAAAATAGTTAAAGATCTTCATAAGAAAGGAGATATTTATGAAGGGAAATATTCTGGATATTATTGTTCTGATTGTGAAACTTATTTTTCTAGGGAAGATTTAGTTAATGGATTAGATTGTCCTACACATAATAAAAAAACAGAGTTTCTTGAGGAAGATACTTATTTCTTTAAAATGAGTAAATATCAGAAAAGGTTAATTGATTATATTAAGAAAAATCCAAATTATATAAGACCTAAGAAGAGAAGAAATGAGATTTTAAGCAGATTAAAAGAGCCATTGAAAGATTTAAGTTTAACAAGAGAGAAAATTAGCTGGGGAATTCCTTTTCCTGGAGATGATAGATTTATTCTGGCAATTTGGGTGGATGCTTTAATTAATTATCTATCTACTGTTAATTATCCAAATAAAAAATATAAAGAGTATTGGCCTGCTTTGCATAATATTGGTTTAGACATTACATGGCATCATACTGTAATCTGGGGTTCTATTTTATTAGCTTCTGGGATTAAGTTACCCGAGGTTTATGTACATGGGTTTATTAGGAGTGCTAGTGGAGAAAAGATGAGTAAAAGTTTTGGTAATGTAATAGATCCATTGGAGTTGAATGATAAATATCCTGTGGATGCTATTAGATATTATTTAATTAGAGAAATTCCATTTGGAGATGATGGTGATTTTTCTGAGAATAGGTTAGTTGAGAGGTTAAATAACGAATTAGCTAATGATTTAGGGAATTTGTTGTCTAGAACTTTATCTATGGTTGAAAGATATTTTAAGGGTAAAATTCCTAAAGGTAAAACTTCTAAAGATTTGCAGAAGAAGTTGGATGTTAAAAAGGTTAATAGTTATATGGATAAGTTAGAGTTGCATCATGCTTTAGATGAAATATGGAAATTTGTTAATGAGTGTAATAAGTTTGTTAATAAATCTAAACCTTGGGAATCTGATAAGAAGGAAGAGATTTTATATTCTTTGTTGGATTCTTTGAGGGTGATTTCCATATTAGTTTATCCTTTTATGCCTAATACTTCTGAGAAGATAAATAAACAACTAGGTATTAAATTAGGTGATTTGAAAGATTGTAAGTTTGGTTTATTGAAAAGCGGTAAAGTTGGTAAAAAAGAAATTTTATTTAAAAAAATAGAAGATGTCGGAGGTTCAAAAAAAATGGAAGTAAGTTTTGAAGAATTCGGGAAGTTGGATTTAAGAGTTGGAAAGATTTTGGAGGCTAAAAACCATCCAAATGCAGATAAGTTGGTTGTTATGAAAGTTGATACTGGGGCTGAGAAAAGGACTGTTGTTGCTGGAATTAAAAGTGATTATAAAGCTAAAGATTTGGTTGGTAAGGAGATTACTGTGGTTTGTAATTTAAAACCAGCTGTTTTGCGTGGTGTTAAAAGTGAAGGTATGTTGTTAGCTGCTGTAGATGGTGATAAAGTTACTTTAGTTTGTCCTGAGAAAAAGGTTAAGGCAGGGGTTAAAGTTAGTTAAACATATTCAAAATTGAGTTTGAATAATTCTTTTATTTTTTCTTGTTCTGAGTTTCCGTCATATTCTAGTTTTCTTTTAGAGTGTTGGTATGGATTAAATGAACCTAAATAAGAATCTTTAAGGTTTTGGTAAATTCCTTTAACTCTGTCTAGTGCTTCTCCTAGATAATCATGTGATTCTGATTTTTTTGGGTTATATTTCATTGGTTTTAGAAAGTATTCTGTATTTATAAGAATTTTTATTTTAGAAAATTATATAAAGGACTAATTCCCAAATATAAAAAGAGGTGATAATATGACTACTGAAACATATTTATTGTATATTCTTTTAGCTGCTGTAGCTGGAATGATTTATAGTTTAAGGAGGATTTTAATTCTAGAGACTAAGATTGAAGTTCTAGAAGAGAAGATATTGAGAGCTTTAGGTAAGAGGAAATCTAAGCCAGCTAAGAAGAAAGTTGTTAGGAAGAAAAGGAAATAAGATTTTTATTTTGAAAAATTCTTTTGATAGGTTTTTGAGTATTTCGGATGCTTGTAAGTATTTGATTAATTGTGGTGTTTCTGAAGATTTAATTTCTGTTGGTTGTGTTTGTTTTGGTTAATTTGATTGGTTTTTTTGCTTATAAAAAGTTGAATGTGAAACATATGAAGAATAAAATAAAGAAAATGAAGGCAGAGCAAAAAGTTCTTTTAAGCTTGATGAAAAAGGCTCAGACAGAGAGATTTAAACAAAATAAGATTTCTGAACTGGTTTATAATATTAGGATGAAAAAATATAGGGAAAAGTTAGATCATATTAAAGAAGAGTTACCTGTTTTAGAGACTAGGGTTAGGAAAGAAGTTAAGAAGAAAAAAGTGGTTAAGAAGAAAAGGTAAGATTTTCTTTAAATACGAAATCTTTAAAAAAGGAGTTAGATTGTTAATTCTTATAGGCGCCGGTAGTCTAGTGGTTAGGATAGAGGCCTTCCAACAACCTTTTTAAGAAAAAGCTTGAGCAAAAAGGTGGAAGTGAGCCTTTGACCTGGGTTCAAATCCCAGTCGGCGCATTTTAGTCTTTTTCCATTAGTTTTATAAAAGCTATTTTTCTATTATTTTCATGATATTAGTCTGTGTGGCTCATGATGATGATTTTGTACTAGGTTGTGGTGGGTCTATCTATAAATATGCTAAAGAAGGAAAGAATGTTGTAGTTTTAGTTTTTAGTTCTGGAGAAGGAAGTGATCCATTGTTAAAGAAAGAGTTGATTAAAGATATAAGGGGTAAAGAAGCTGAAAAAGCAGGGAAGTTCTTAGGTGTTCGAGAAATTGTTAATTTAGGAATTCCTGATATGAGAATTAATAGTAAAGATAAAAAACAGATTGAAACAGTTCAAAAACTGATTAAGAAATATAAACCTAAGAAAGTATTTACTCATTCTGCTTCTGATCCTCATAAAGACCATCAAGCGGTTTACAAGACTGTTAAAAATGTTTTAAATAATAAGAAAATAGAGTTATATACTTTTGGTGTGTGGAATCCTATTAATGTTATTAAAACTAATTTACCAAGGTTGATTGTAGATGTTAGTGGAACTTTTAGAAGAAAATTAAAAGCTTTAAAAATGTTTAAAAGTCAAAAGATGGTTATGTTTCAGTTAAAACCTAGTATTTACTTAAAGGCTAAAATATATGGGTATGTTAATAAATGTAAATATGCAGAGGTGTTTTATAAAGAAAAATGAACTTATTAATAGCAACTGATAATTTTTTCCCAAGAGTAGACGGAGTTTCTGTTATGTTGAATGAAGTTATTCCTTTTTTGAAAGAAAAATATAAAGTAGATGTGATTGCTCCTGATTTCAATGGTTCAAAAGAATTTGCTGTTGATAAAGTAGATGTTGCTAGAATGCCATTAAGCAGGATTAGTTATGGGGATTATACCTTGGCTAAAGTTGATAAAGCTTTGCTGAAAGAATGGGTAAAAAATAATGATGTTGTGTGGGTACATGCTCTAGGGCCAATTGGTAAGGAGACTATTAAGATTTGTAGAAAATTAAAGAAAAATGTTATTTGTACTGTTCATACAATGGATTGGGAGTTGTTTACTGGTGCTGTTGGTTTAAGAGGTTTGTTTGTTTTAAAATGGCTGATTAAGAAAAGAGTTAAGAAGTATTATAATAAAGTTGATGAGTTGTTGGTTAGTTCTGAGGGAATTAAGGAGGAACTAGAAAATATTGGTGTTAAAACCAGAATTAGTGTTGTTCCATTAGGTGTTGATTCTGATAAATTTATTCAAGTTAGAGACAAAGCTAAGGCTAAAGAGAGATTAGGTTTTGATAGCAATTTAAAAGTTATTGTTTATGTTGGTCGTTTAGCTAGGGAAAAGAATCTGGATGATTTGTTTGAAGCTTTTAAGGGTTTGGAAAATGTTGTGTTGTTGTTTGTTGGAGATGGTTTGAAAAGTTTGAAGAGAAAGTTTAGTTCTGAAGAGGGCGTGGTTATTACTGGTTTTGTTGATAATGTGGTTCCTTATTTGCAGGCAGCTGATATTTATGTGATGCCTTCTCATACAGAGACTAGTTCTTTAAGTACTTTGGAAGCAATGAGTTGCGGTTTAGCTGTTGTTAGTTCAGGTGTTGGTGGTATGAAAGATTATTTAATTGAAGGTTTTAATTGTAGGTTGTATAAGAAAGGAGATGTTAGAGATTTGAGTTTGAAAATTGAGAAACTGTTGAGTGATGATGAGTTGCGTTTAAAATTAGGTTCTGGTGCAAGGGAGACTGCTACTAGTTTTAGTTGGAAAAATACTTCTGAAGGTGTTTGTAAAGTTTTTGAAAGGGTTTTTAAGAAATAGTTATTTAATTCCGAATTTCTTTTCTAATATTTTAAATGTTTTTTCTTCTGCTTTGTGTAATTGTTCATTTGTAGTTTTTCTTTTTGAAGATCCTTTTAGTTTTGTTATTTCTTTTAGTAATCTTTTATAGTTAATTTCTTTCATTTTTAATTTATACTGCAGGAATTTTGATTTCTTCTTTTATTTTTTTATCTGCTTCTGAGTTTATGACAGACCAATAGAATTCAACGAATTTTTCTACTTGTGGGTTTTCTCTGTTTAATTTATACATTTTAGCTTTTCCGACATCTCTTGTATGTATTACTATGTCTCTTTTGATGAGTTCTTTCCAGATTTCTTTTAAGGCTGTGTAGCTTATTTCTGAGAATTTAGCAATGTCTTTCATTGAATAATCAAATTCTGAATGGACTATTAAGAAGTTCCATATTCTGTTTCTTACTGTGTTTCCTTCTAATTTTGGGTTCATACTTTAATTTCTTGTGTTATCTTTAAGTCTGATCTTAGTATTGTTTTGTATAGTTTAACTAGGTTTTGTACCACTTTGTTTTCGTTGTTAAGTTGGAAAAGTTTTGCTTGGCCAATTTTTCTTGTTTGGATGACTATCTTATTATTTATGAATTGTGGCCATATTCTGTGTAGTGTTGTCCATGAGACTCCAGCATTTCTTGCTATATCACTTAAAGAGTAATCGAAATCTCTTCCAGTAATTAAAAAATCTAGAATTCTTATTACAGGTGAGTCTCCTAAATGTTTAATAAATTTTGTTTGTTCCATGTTAAGTAGTATGAATTACTTATTTATAAATCTTTCGATATGGTATAATATTGTTTCATTAGAGAAGAAGTAGAAAGCTTTTAAATGATTTAAAATAAGTTATGGTTATGGAGGATAAACAAGTTAAGCTTATTGCTAAGTTGTTGTTAGAGAGGCTTAATAATATGGATAAATGGGGTGGCGCTCATTCTGAACTTAAAAGAGTTGTAAAAAGTTTACCTAGCTATCTTAAAGAGAGTGCAAAAGGAAAGAGACAAATAAATAAGGCAATGAAATTATTGGTTAATTATGGCTTTCTCTTGATAAAGCCCTCTACAGGAGAATTGCACGTTTCATTAAATCCTAAGATGAAAAAAGAGATGTTTGGATTTATAGAGGATAATGAGAAAGAGGATTATAAATAATTATTTTAGGGTTTTTTACTTATTTAAAAAAACGGACCTGACGGGATTCGAACCCGCGACCCCAAGCTTAGGAGGCTTGTGCTCTAATCCAAGCTGAGCTACAGGTCCATTTGTTAAAGAGACGATGGTTTTTGTTTATAAAGGTTTTTAGAGGGTTGTATTGTTGCATCTATAGATTTCAAAGAGAATTTTGGTAAGTTTTATAATCTAGTTAATTCTAAAATAGACTAATGGTGTATGATATTATAATAATCGGAGGGGCCCCGAGTAGTGGTAAAACTACCATTCAAGATATTATATCAAAGAAATTGAATGATGTTTGCATAGATTTTGGTAATCTAAGAGAATTTCATTTAGATCAGTATTGGAAAAAGGCAAATGATAAAGAGGAACTAATGGCTTTTCAGAACCTTGTTTTTATAATAAAAAATTACTTAAAAAACAACTACAAGAATATTCTGGTAAATGATTTAAAATATAATAAAATTGTTAAGCTTATGAATATTTTTTCTAAAAAAAAGCTCATCCTAATAATCCTCACGGTTGAAGAAAATGAACTTCAAAAGAGAATAGTTATCCCGAGAGATAGTGGTTTCAAGAATATTAAAAAAGCATTAGAATATAATAAACAATGGAAAGAGTGTAATCTCAAAAATTCTGTTGCAATTGACAATTCCCACAATAATCCCAAAAAAACAGCAAAGAAGATATTAGAAATAATTAAAGAAGGATAAAGCTTTGGTTAAATATACATTAGACGGTTAATTTTTCTAGGTTTTTTAAGTGTGTTTTTAGTTTTTTAATAAATTCTTGTCTTTGTTTTTTATCTTTTGCTGGTTTTAATCTAAATTCATATGCTTGATGAATGATGTGGTTTTTGTCTTTAATTGATTTTGTTAATTCTTTCCAAGAATGTGGCGGATTTTTTCCTTTGACTTTTTGTTCATTTTCAGTTAACCAAAAAACTTGTTTAACAATCTCAGAAAAGCCAAACTTCTTTTCTTTGTAAAATGGAAGAAAAATTTCTTTAAACGCATTTATCATGCCTTTCAGCTTTTCTTTATCATTTCGAATAGTAAACTCTTGTGGATTGAGGGGTTTACCAAAAATTAGTTTATGTTTATCTAAATCTCTGATAAATCCGTCTGGACGTCCTTTTGGATCTTTACTTTTTAAATAAATTTTATTATGTTTAAATTCCCATAAAGAGGAAGGTAATAATTCAGAAGGTTTGTATAAGTGTCTGTTTTCTTTATCTAATTTTATTATTTCTTTTAATAATTTGTTATCTTTAACTATTGGAACTATATCTACGTCACTTTTTTCATTCATTTCTCTTCTTGGAAAACTTCCTTTTATGTAAATAGCTACAATTTTTTCTTTCGAGATATTTTCTAATAGGATTTTTTTTGCTTTTTTTATTGATTTTATTGCTTCTTTTTCTAGTTTAGTTACTCTTTTCCAATCTTTCCAGAATTCTTTTTTTGACATATTTGCTCTTTAGTTATTTTGGGATTTAAATCTTTATTGATTTTTGTGATTTATTTTAGTTTAAAATATATCCAAATTATTGGAATAATAAATAACCCTGAAATGAAGATCGTAAGGGTTGTGCCTAACGAGTCTACTAATAACCCTGCAATGATTAAAGCTGAAATATCACCAACAGAGACAAACATTGATTTAATTGAACCTATTGTGGCTCTTTGTTTTGATGGAATGTAGCTTTGAACAAGCGGATTTAAGATGGGGAAGATAAGCAAAGAATGATTCCACAGTAGGAAATAAAATATAAAACCTGCAACTTTACCAAAAATAAATAAGATAGATGTTGCTAGTAAAAATCTAAATAAGAATGCTGCTCCAAGCAATATATGTTTGTTTTTAAATTTAGATACAAGATATCCTGCAAATAAAGCTGTAAGTATTCCGCCCACACTTACGACGCTTCTTGCCCAACCAAAATCTTTAATTTGGAATCCGCTGTCAAGTAAGAAAGGTTGATAAGCGAAAAACCATATAGATGATGCAAAACTAAAAATTAAGATTGTTATAAATATTTTAGATAGTGTCTTGTGATTTTTTATATAAGAGAATCCTGACTTGGAGAAATGTAAGGTGTTTAATAAGCTAATTTTTGTTTTTTGTTTTTTGAAATGTTCTGGAATAGATAACACAACTAAGCTTACTATAAACATTCCTACGGCTTGAACGAACCATAGTTTATCATAAGCTAAAAAGTTTGTTGAGTCTTTAAAGAAGAATAACAAAGTAGTTAAGAATAGCCCTGCTAAAAACAATCCAAGTTGGCTGATAGCTATAGATTTTGAATAATATTGGTCAACTAAGTCTTTTCTTTTATTTTTATGTAAATGGTCAATTACCCAGGCTTCATCAGCTCCTGAGGAAAGTGTTAATGAAAATGCCCAGAATAGATATAATATACATAATTGCCAAAATGAAGCAATGAAAGGGGCTAATAAAGAGAGAAGTGCTAAGAGGATAAAAGAAAGAAATACACTTTTTTTCCTTCCGAAGATATCGGCTATTACTCCTGTTGGAACTTCAAATAAGAAAATTCCTGCAGAGAATATGGCTAAAGAGATGCTAATTTCTGTGAACGAGAATCCTTTTTGAGCAAAGTAAACAATCCAAATTATTGCTGCTAATCCGAATAGATGTTGTAAGAAGCTTACTAGATAGAATTTCCAGAGAAATTTTAATTCATTTGTTTTGAACATAGACCATAAATTTAGAAAAGGGAATATAAATGTATCGAAAAGAGTTAAGTTTATAAAATTATAAAATAAATTATCTTAGATGCTAATGTTTAGTCCAAAAGAATTAGAGTCAATTAGGAAAGATAGAATTTTTACTAAGTCTATTAATAATAAGAAATATTGGATAAAACCTTTATTTGAATATCAATCTTACTCCTTAGGAAATCATCAAAACCATAGAAGGTATTTTAAAATTCTAAATAAATATTTTGATAAACATATGCCAAAAACAAAATTTGAGAAATTTAATCTAAATGGAAAAGAGATATTATTAATAATTCAAGAAGATGTTAAAGGAAGGAGGATAAATACTTTAAAAGAACTTAAACATTACGTGGATTTAAAGAAAAATAGAAAGTTTAAAATTGGTTTAAAAAAGCTTTTAGAAAATAAGTCTTTAGTAATTGATCTTTATGTTTATAAAGGAAATTTTGTTAGAACTGGCGATGGTTTTTTGATATATATTGATTCTAGGATGCCTGTTTTTGTTGATCCTTCTGAAGAAAGATACAATGTTAGTAAAAAGAGGACACTTAAACTTTTAAAATAACTAATAACTTAATTCTATCTCTTCATTATGATCTAGAGCATATAATAAAGATTTTCCTGCTTGGGATTTTTTGTTGACTTTTAAATCCCCTTGTGGACTTATGATAGCGGATAATAAGAATTGGTTATTTACTAGAATGCTTGCTGTTTTTCCTGATAATGTTCTTGAAGTTTTGAAGATAATAAATTTTTTCTTTTCAGAAACTGTGAAATCACTTGTTTTTTTATCTCTTTTTAATTCTTTAACTGTTAACCTAACACCTAATTCTTTTTCTATTTGTTCTATTCTTTTTCCACCTTTTCCAATTATTTTTGCGATTTCATCTTCAGGAATATAAATAGTTGCTCTTCCTGTATTATCCATTTCAACTTTTACATCTGAAACATAGTCTCTTAGTTGTGTTTCTAATTGTAATGAAGCTAGTTTAGATAAAGGTGAAGCATTTTGTTCTGAAACTGGAACTACTACTGTTTCTTCTCCATAAGAATATATTTCATAGATTAGTTCATCTTTTACAAAATCAAAGACTTCTACTACTGGTCTTGCTAAATCTGATTCTGTCATTCCAGAAGGAACTTTAACTCTCATTTTTAAAGTTAGAACTGTATGAATCTTTCCTGCTTCGATAAATAAGATAGTGTCTAAAACAGAAGGAATCATTCCTGTGTCCATTCTTGAGATAAATCTTTGAATAGAGTCTATTGGTGCTGCTGAATGTAGAACACCTATGCAGTTTGAACCTGCTAATCTTAAATCAATATATAATTTGAAATCAGGTGTATCTCTTATTTCATCGAAAATTAAATTGTCTGGTCTTGATAGGAATAAAATATCATGGATTTCTTCTGAAGATGTGAAGTTTTTAGAGTATTGGGTAATTTCATTTCCTAATTGTAGGTCTCTTGGAGATTCTACTGTTTTTACAATCCTTTTAGATTTTGAATAATTTTCTGCTATTGCTTGAGCTATTGTAGTTTTTCCTGAGCCTGTTTCTCCTGCTATGATGATTCCGTGTGCTTTTGTTTTTATTCTAGTGAGTATTTCTGTAGGTATTTTGTATTCTTCTAAAGTTAATTTCTTTATTGGTCTTATTGCTGTTATTTCTAAACCATCTGCTACTGGTTTTCTTACAATAACAATTCTGTAGTTTTTATATTGGACGACTGAGGAACCTGGTCTTGAGATCTCTATAAATGATTTTGGATCCATTTTTGCTTTTTCTATGATATCTTTTGAAAATTCTTGAAGTTGTTCTTGTGTTAATGGCGTTTTAGCTAGTTCTGCTGTTTCCCAGTTTCCTGGTGAACCTTTTTTTGCTATTGGTAGGCAATCTTCTTTTAAATGGATAGACATAGTTGTTTCGTCAAAATAATGTTCTATTTTTAGTTTTTCTTTGGGTGTTTCTGTTACTATGAATTTAACTTCTAAGCCAAAGGCTTTTGCTGACTCTTTTTGGACTTTATCTGCAGTGATTAAGGTTGCTTGGTAGTCATAAGCTAGTTGTCTTATTAAAGCGTCTATTTCCCCTGCTTTTGCGTATCTTATTTGATCTGGAGTTGGCCTTGGACCTATGAATTCTAATTTTATTTGTTTATTTTTGTTTAATTCTTGTAAAGTTTGTAGTTCTTCTAAGCCTAGAAAGCCTGTTTCTTTGTTTCTGTTTGCTTGTGCTTCTAGTTCTGCTACAACTGCATTTGGAACTAAGATATGTTTAGGTATTTCTTCAGATTTTATTAATTTAGAGATTAATTTATCTACAATTACTGATGTGTCTGGTACGCAAGATTTCATAAATTTTAGAAGAAATGTTTTAGTTATTAAAGGTTTTTATTTTCTTGGCTTTCTTGCCCTTCTTCTATTCAGATACTCTTGTTGGGCTGGTATATGTCTTCTCTGGTATGTAGAATTTATTTTATCTAAAGGTTCTTTGTAAGGTTCTCCTTCTAACCCATTGTTTGGACAGGATTCTAATTCTGAGATAAAAGAACTTATAAAAGTAATATAATAGCTTAGTCTTAATGGATCTTGGTACCATCTGGAACTCATTTTAGAAATTTGGATAGAATAGTTGTATATAAAGATTATTGTGTTATTACTATAGAAAAGTTAAAATAGAAAGATTTATAAAGGATAATGAAGTATTTATTTTAGAGGTATTAAAGATGAATTACCCAACAAGAAAAATAAATGATACTGAAATGTCTGATAGAATTAAATTCTTAGAAAGACAAGGAATAGTAACGCCCATACTCAATTTTTCAAATTTTATTCCGACTTATGTTGAAACAAGAGAGAATGGTGTTGAAATTTATAATCATGGCGGAAGGATAGTTGAAGTTCGTGCTGGCGAAGTTATTGATTCTCATGGAAATGTTGTTAATCTAGAAAGAAGAGAAACCCAAGCAATGGAAAAAATTATGGAATCTTGTGCAAATCCTTCTAAAGTAGAACCAGTTAGTAAATATCATACAGCAAGAAGAGAAAGGGAATTTTTAATCGGGGATGTGATTTACAAAGAGAGTGAACTACCAGTCATTGGAGAAACTATATTGGATAGAAGTGTTAAAGAGAATAGATATCATTCGGTACTAACGGGAATAAAAAAAAGACTTAGTGATATAGATTCTACTCGTTTATGATAAGAGAGCAATTAAATTAACTCTTTATTCTATTTTTCTAAAAACACTTAAAAAAGCTGTGTGAGCAATCATTTGAGATTTAGG